>CAKSUH010000087.1 GCA_934500855.1 uncultured Eubacteriales bacterium | reverse complement strand
GCCGCTCCTTTTGGATTTTTGCTGTTTGTTTTTCGCTTTTCGCGTCCCCGGACTTATCGTTCCTCTCTGAAATAGGACTGCCCGAGTGCCGCCGGAGGCTGGTTCTCGCGCTTTTTCCGAATGCTCACGGAAATCAGGACGATAATCGTTACCAGGTAAGGAAGCATTTTGATCAGTTCGATCACCGAGGTCGGCGCCGGAACATAGACGCAGACGATATAAAGTCCGCCGAAGATCAGAGAGCAGAGGATCCCGACAATCGGCTTCCAGAGCGCAAAGATGACGATTGCAATCGCAAGCCAGCCGCGGTCACCGAAACCGTTGTTCGTCCATGCACCGCCGGTGTAATCCATTACGAAGTACAGCCCGCCCAGCCCCGCGATCATACCGCCGATCACCGTTGCCGCGTACTTGTAAGCCGTGACATTGATGCCCACCGCGTCCGCCGTTGCGGGGCTTTCGCCGACCGCCCGCAGATTCAGTCCCACGCGCGTCCGATTGAGGAAGATACCCGCCAGAATCGCGATTGCGATTGCAAGATAGGCAAGGAATCCGTAGGAGAAGAACAGCTTGCCGACAGCTCCGAGGTCCTTTGCGAACGGGAACGATGTTTTGTAGTAAATACCCGTTGTCAGAAGCGAGATGGAGCCGCTTTCGCCGAAGAAGCGAAGAAGCGAGCCGCCGAAGAAGTTGCCCACACCCACGCCGAAGGTCGTCAGCGCAAGACCCGTGACATTCTGGTTGGCGCGGAGCGTGACCGTCAGAAAGCTGTAAATCAGCGCCATCAGCGCCGAACCGATCAGGCAGGACAGGAACGGAATCAGGATGCAGAGCGCCGCCGCGGGAGTCGTACCCGCAGTCCGACAGCCGTGCTCGTAAATGTAGCCGCCGATGATGCCGGAGATTCCGCCGACATACATAATGCCCGGAATTCCGAGGTTCAGATTTCCGCTTTTTTCGGTGATGATCTCACCCGTTGCGCCGTACAGAAGCGGAATGCTCTGAATGATCGCGGCATTGAGGAACGAAATCCATGTATTCATTGCGCGTCGGCTCCTTTCTCTTCGGTCTTTTCAGTTTCTTCGGACGCTTCGGGTTGCTCCGGTTCCGTGACCGCCTCGGACTTCGCTCTGTGGCGGAAATTCACGCGGTAGCGGATGAAGAACTCGCACCCGATGATGAAGAAAATGATGATCCCCGTCATGATGTCCGCAACGCTTTCGTTCAGGTTGCAGGAGGTTGCCATCTGCGAAGCGCCGCGCCGCAGAAAGACCAGCAGGAAGGAGGTCAGCAGCATGAAGATCGGGTTGAACTTCGCCAGCCACGAAACCATGATGGCGGTAAAGCCGTCACCGCCGACCAGATCGGAGGTCACCGTGTGGCTTGCGCCCGCAACCAGAATCATGCCCGCAACGCCGCAGAGCGCGCCCGAGAGCACCATGGTACGGATGATGACCTTTTTGACATTGATTCCGATGTAGCGCGCGGTGTTTTCGCTCTCTCCCACAACGGAAATCTCATAGCCGTGCTTGCTGAATTGCAGATAGATGTAAACCAGCACCGTCAGGATCAGCACGATCAGGATGTTCAGCAGGTATTTCTGTCCCGCAATCTCGGGGAACCAGCCGTTCTTGCTGGAAAGATTGAGCACGCCCAGCACGCGCGAGCCGTTCGGGACCCAGATCATGATGCAGAAGGACACCAACTGCGCCGCAACATAGTTCATCATCAGCGTAAACAGCGTCTCGTTGGTATTCCAGAGCGCCTTGCAGATTGCGGGGATGACTGCCCAGACGATACCTGCCAGAATCGACGCCGCAAACATCAAAAGGATCAGAACCGCGCTCGGGAGGCGATCTCCCACATAGACCATGCACGCCGCCGCGGCAAGCGCCGAAACCAGCACCTGCCCTTCCGCCCCCGTGTTCCAGAAACGCATCCGGAATGCCGGGGTTACGGCAATGGAAATGCAGAGCAGAACTGCTGTCCCCTGCAGGGTCACCCAGAACTTGCGGGGCGAACCGAAGGTTCCGTCAAAAATCGCTTTGTAAATATCAAGCGGATTGTAATCGGTCAGGACCATCACGATCAGCCCGGAGAGGATCATGCCCAGCAGGATTGCCGCGCCGCGAATCAGGCAACGGTGCCCCGCCCCGATCTCGGACCTGCGCGTAATGTGAAACAGCGGCTCGTGCCGTTTTCCCGTTCGGGATGCAGAATTCATCATTGCGCCCTTCCTCCCTCTGTTCCGGTCATCAACAGACCGACTTCGTCTTTTTTCGCGGTCCTGCCGTCGAGAATGCCCGCAACGCGCCCGCCGCTGATGACCATGATGCGGTCACACAGCTCCAGCAGCACATCGAGGTCCTCGCCGACGAAGATGACCGCAACGCCGCTTTCCTTCTGCTTGTTCAGCAGATTGTAAATCATGTAAGACGAGTTGATATCCAACCCGCGCACGGGGTAAGCCGCCATCAGCACCGTCGGAGCCGCCGCAATCTCGCGCCCGACCAGCACCTTCTGAACATTTCCGCCCGAAAGCCGACGGACCGGAGTCCTGTCGCTGGGCGTAACCACCTCCAGCTGACGGATGATCTCTCCCGCCAGATTCTTCGGCGCCGTCCGATGCAGGAATGCGCCCGTTCCCGACTGATAACTGCGAAGCATCATGTTGTCCACAATGCTCATGTTCCCGACCAATCCCATGCCGAGACGGTCCTCGGGAACAAACGAGAGCCGCACGCCCAGATCGCGGATCTGGATCGGCGTTTTGCGCCGCAGGTCCACCGTTTCTCCGTTCTTGGGGTCATTGTAAAGGATGTTTCCGCTGTCGGGGACATAGAGCCCCGCAATGGATTCCAGCAGTTCGCGCTGACCGCTTCCCGCAATGCCCGCAATGCCGAGAATCTCCCCGCTCCGCGCTTCAAACGAAACATGGTCCAGCACCTGCACGCCGTCGGGACTGACGCTGCTGATGTCGCGAACCGAAAGACGGACCTGCGGGTCGCGCGGCTCGGTACGCTCGATGTTCAGGCTGATCCGTTTGCCGACCATCATCTCGGTCAGCTCCGCCTCGTTCGTTTCCGAAGTACGGACCGTGCCGATGTAGCTTCCTTTGCGCAGAACTGACCCGCGGTCGGAGATTGCCATCACTTCATGCAGTTTGTGCGTGATGATGATAATCGCCTTTCCGTCGTCGCGCATCCGACGCAGGACCGCAAACAGCTTTTCGGTCTCCTGCGGGGTCAGCACGGCGGTCGGCTCGTCCAGAATCAGAATATCCGCGCCGCGGTAGAGCACTTTGACGATTTCCACCGTCTGCTTCTCGGATACCGACATATTGTAGATTTTCTTATTCGGGTCCAGTTCGAAGCCGTAGCGCTCGCAGATGGCTCTCACGCTTTCCGCCGCGTCCTTCCGGCTGTACCCGCCGTGCCCCTGCAATCCGAAAATCAGACGCACGGTCTCATTCCCCGACCGCGCCTTGATGACGCCGACGGTATGCTTTCCTTCGGAAGGCAGAATCTCAACCCGCTCTCCGGGAATCATCTCCAGCCCTTCCCGACGGCAGGCAGTCTCTGCCTGCTCCAGCGCCTCCTGCGAATTCGGTCCCCCGAGCTGTTTCACGCCCAGCACGACATTTTCCGCGGCGGTGAACACATCCACCAGTTTGAAATGCTGATGGATCATGCCGATTTTATACGCAAACGCGTCATGCGGGGAGGAAATCACGGCATTTTTCCCGTCAATCAGGATATGCCCCTCGTCGGGATAATAAATTCCGGAGATCATATTCATCAGGGTCGTCTTTCCGCTGCCGTTTTCTCCCAACAGCGACAGGATCTCTCCCCTGCGGACTTCCAGACTGACATCTCGGTTTGCAACAACTTCGCCAAACCGTTTGGTAATGTGCCGCAGCTCCAGTGCCACACGATTGTCTTTCATAGATGGGCGTATCCTTTCTTATTTCTTGCAAAAAAGACCTTAAGGCGGAGCGTCGGCTCCGCCTTTTCGGTTTTGTTCCGATTCTTTCGAATCAGTTCTTGCTGTCCTTCATCTCGCTGATGCCGTCGATGTACTTCAGATCGAAGTACGGAGCCGCACGGAAGGTCGACTCTGCAAAGTAACCGTCCTTGACGACCTCGGTATCGGGCGTAAACTTGTCATCGGAATCCACATCCGCCTTGTAAGAGGTCAGCTTCTCGCCCTTGAAGGTAAAGGTAGCGGTATCAAAGACCTTCAGCGAGCCGTCCTTCAGCTTCGCCATCGCCGCGTCGATCTTCTCCTGCGTGCCGGGAGCCGCAACCTTGGTGTTCAGCTCGGTCAGTTCAATCGCGCCGTCCTTGATGGTATAGCAAATATCGTTCTCAACCTTTTCGCCCTTCATGGCAGCCTTGATAATCATGGTCATGTAAGGCTCCCAGTTGATCTTCGAGGAGATCAGCGCGGTGTTCGGAGCGATGGAGATGGTGCTGATGTTGTAAGCAACATTCGGAACACCTCTCTCTTCGCACGCCTTCGGAGCGCCCTCGGAGTCCGCGTGCTGGCTGACCAGAACGCAACCGTCATCGATGAGTTTGAGTGCGGCTTCTTTTTCCAGCGCGATGTCGAACCAAGCGTTGGTGTAGGTCACTTCCATGGTCACAGAGGGGCAGACCGATCTTGCGCCGAGGAAGAAGGAGGTCATACCGGAAACGACTTCCGCATAGTCAAATGCGCCGACATAGCCCATCTTTGCCTTGTCTGCGGTGATGGTGCCCGCATCGATCATCGACTGAATCTTTGCGCCTGCGGCAATGCCCGCGAGGTATCTGCCTTCATAAATGGAAGCGAACGCGTTGTGGAAGTTGTCGAGCTTGAGGGTGTGTGCCTTGGTTCCGGTTGCATGGTAGAACTGGACATCCTTGAATTCATTCGCCGCGCGGATGATATGGTCCTCGTGACCGAAGGAATCGGCAAAAATCATCTTGCATCCCTCTTCGGCAAGCTCGGCAGCAGCCTGGTAGCACTTGTCGCTCTCGGGGATGTTGGTCTTGATCAGGACCTGCTCGTCCTTCAGACCCGCAGCCTTGGCAGCAGCCTTAGCGGCGTCAAGGAAGTTTTTATCATAGGTGGAGTTCTCGTCGTGCAGGAAAATGAAACCGACCTTGAAATCGTCATTCACCTTCTTGCAGGACACCAGCCCAAAGACCGCCGTTGCCGCCATTGCGACGACCAGCACAAGGGAAAGTACCTTTTTGAACATATTCATGTTCCTCCAAAAAAATATTTTTACCCGGAGGCGGACCCCCGTCGGTAACAAAAGAAAGACAGACTCCGTCAGCCGGAGTCTGTCGGCAAAGCCTGTCCGCTCCCGTTTCGGGAAACGACAACAAAAGCCTGCCAATAGTCGCACATCCGGCTGTGCGGTAGAAACACCCGAGCCGTTTTCATCGGGCATATATCGGTTGGACCTTCAGATCTGTATCGTTATGTAATTGGTTTCGGTTTTGTTCTCAGTGCTCGAACTCAATCGTGCCGTCCTCGCTCATCCGACGGATTTTTGCCAGCGCTTCGACCCGCACGCCCGCGTCGCGCAGGAGTTTTTCGCCGTCCTGATAGGCTTTCTCCACGCAAACACCGAATCCCACGACCGTTGCGCCCGCCTGCCGGCAGATGTTGAGCATTGCCATTGCCGCGCTTCCTCTTGCAAGAAAATCGTCGATCAGCAGAACGCGGTCGTCCTTTCCGAGGTACTGGCGGGATACCACCACATCGTGGTCGCTTCCGTGCGTATAGGAGTGAACCTGCGAGCGCCAGACATCCGCCGACATATTGGAGGCTCTGCCCTTTTTGGCATAAACAACGGGACAATGAAAAAATTGCGCTGTCATACAGGCAATCCCGATTCCGCTGGCTTCCATGGTCAGGATTTTGTTTACACCGCAATCCGCGAACAATCTATAGAACTCTTTTCCGAGTACGGAAAGAAAATCCACATCCATCCTGTGGTTGAGAAAACTGTCGACCTTCAGAACATCACCCGCATAGATTTTCCCGTCCTTGCGAATCCGTTGCTCCAAAAGTTCCATTGCCCTCCCCTTTCCGCCCCACGGGCTTCCGAAAAAGTATAATTCATTATACCCCAAAATACTTTCGATTTCAATTGACAAATCACAACAATTCCGCTCTCTTTCGACAGATTTTTTTAAGAGAAATTCACAAAGCCACCATGTTTGACGGTTCTGTGACGGTCGCGTGACAGCAATACGGAGATTTCCGGACCGACCGCTTTGAAAATAAAATGTGTAGAAAAATAAAAATTTCGCAAAAACCTATTGCAAAAAGAGAAAAAAAGGTGTACAATAGAATGTAATGTTCAGAGTCGGGATTTCCGCCGGCTCAAATTCTGACTTTTTCCGCAAAGGATGGAGGTAAAATTTTATGGTAGTAGCCGGAGATTTCAAAAACGGAATCACATTTGATGACGGACAGGGCAATGTTCTGCAGGTCATCGAATTCCAGCATGTCAAGCCGGGTAAGGGCGCGGCGTTCGTCCGCACCAAACTGAAGAATGTCATCACGGGTTCCGTGGTCGAAAAGACCTTCAACCCCACCGACAAGTTCGAAAACGCCTACATTGAAAGAAAGGATATGCAGTATTCCTACGATGACGGCGACCTGTATCACTTCATGGACACCGAAACATGGGAAGAAACCCTCATCC
>CAKSUH010000086.1 GCA_934500855.1 uncultured Eubacteriales bacterium | reverse complement strand
TTCGTATCCCTCATCGGTGGAGAACTGCTTGAGCGTTCCCTTTGCGCGGTCGGTGGTGACAAAGATCCGTTCCCGCGCACCTTCCTTGCCGTATTTTTTAACCAGAAGGTTTCTGAACACACGGAAGGCAATGGCAGGTTCGGTCGTTGTGCCGGACTTTGAAATGACATTGACGCAGATATCCTTGCCCTCGCACAGGGACAGGACTTCATTCAACGCATCGGCGCTGATGCAGTTTCCCGCAAAGTAAATCTCGGGGGTTCCCTTCTTTACCAAGTTGTAGTTCGGGGATTTGAGGTATTCGATTACCGCACGCGCGCCGAGATAGGAGCCGCCGATGCCGATTACAACCAACACATCGCAGGACTTTTGAATTTTGGCAGCCGCCGCTTTGATGCGCGCGAATTCCTCTTTGTCATAGTTCTCGGGCAGGTCGACCCAACCGAGAAAATCGTTTCCCGCGCCTGTTTTGTTGCGCAGCATGGCGTCTGCACACCGAACCTCGGGTGCGATGCGCTCATATTCATGCGGGCGAATAAAGCTCGAAAGATAATGATCGTTCAGTTTGATAGCCATGGATTTCTGACCGTCCTTTTCCGTATTTTTTTACGCCTTCATTATACACCATTTCCGTCTGAAATGCAATGGATTTCCGTAAAAAAAACAGGATAACGGACGGTTTTTCGCATTATATCAACGCAAAGCGTGCCAGCATTCTTCCGATAATATCGAACAAGCTGATTTTATCGATTTTTTCGCTTGCCGTCAAGGAAACCTGCCCGACAGGTTTTCCCTCAATGTAGTACCCGACCGATCCGATCGTGTCCCCTTCTTTGATCGGGGCGGCAACGGATTCGGGTTTCATGATTCTCTGCTCCACGCCCGCAATCTGCGCCTTCGGCAGAACCACGGAAAACGCGTCATACTTCAGCGCACAGCTGTTTTTCACGCCGCCCGTGACCGCCACCGTTTCCGCGTCGCTTCCCTCCGCACGGTACAGTCCGTAATTCGCAAAGCCCCAATCGAGAAGCGATACCGCCGAGGCATTGCGCACATCCCTCGATTCCGCACCCATAATCACGCAGATCAGCGAGAAACCGTCGCGTTCCGCTGTCACGCTGACGCAAAAGCCCGCCTTCGATGTAGAGCCTGTTTTCAGTCCCGTACAGCCCGGGTAAAAGCGCACAAGGCGGTTGGTATTTGTCAGCCCGAAAGCGCCGTCACGGATGGTATCCATCCAGACAGAACTGTATTTGAGAATCGCTTTGTGTCCGATCAGTTCGCGGGACATGACGGCAATATCGCGCGCACTGGTCAGATGGTGCTCGGCGGTATCGTCCAGACCCGTAACATTTTCAAACGCAGTCCCCGTCATACCAAGTTGCTTGGCGCGCTCGTTCATCTTCCCGACAAACGCCTGTACACTGCCGTACAGGTATTCCGCAAGCGCGACCGCCGCATCGTTTGCCGAGGCAATCACAACCGATTTGAGCAGGTCCTCCAGCTGCATCTGTTCGCCTTCTTTCAGAAAAACCTGCGATCCGCCCATGGACGCCGCATTTGCGGAAGCGGTCACCTTGTCGTCAAGATGAATAACCCCTGCGTCAATTGCCTCCATCAGGAGCAGCAGCGTCATGACCTTTGTCACCGATGCGGGCGGCATGGATTCCTCTGCGTTCTGCGTGTAGAGAACCGCTCCCGTTGTCGCTTCCATCAGAATTGCGCTCTTGCAGGGCAGTTCGAGACTTCCCTCTTCCACGCCGAGGTCGGACAGAACCTTTTCCGCCCCGGTTGCATCGGTCTCTGCGGCGACTTCTTCCGCAAGAACGGTCTGAACCGTCCCCGACAGCAAAAGGAGAAGCGCCAAAAGGACGGCAAGCGCTTTTTTGCGTGTGTGTTTCATAATTCCACCCCTTTCCGATAATCAGCGTATGAGCGCGGGCGCAAAAATATGCCCGCAGGAGAACCATGGGCAAAAATTGGCTCGGAATTTGAAAAAAATCTTGATTAGCTATTCCATTTTGCCAAAAAGTATGGTATAATAAAACAGATGGAATCGGAAATATTCACACGGAGGAATGAAAAATGGCTATCAAACTGAGAGTGCTTTGCGGATCGGGAAAGAAAAAGGTCCTGACCCTCGCAAACGAGATCAAGGATCACTATTCGCTGGCGTTCAACGCAGTTGATGTGATTCCGCCCGCATATCCCTGCGACAAGGAGCGCATTGTCCTGTTGGCAATCTCCGCCAAGAAGGACATCAACGACACGGTTCGCCTGTTCTGCAAGGAACTGACCAAGGCACGCGCACAGAATGTTGCCCTGATGATTGACGGAGACGAAACGGTTGCAACCAAGCTCAAGGACATCCTGACCGAGGCGGGTACCAATGTTGCGGACGAGGTTCTTTACATCGACGGCGGCTTCCCGATCTTCGGAACAAAACTCAAGGACGAGGAAAAGACCGCCGCCTTCGCATGGGTCGACCGCGTGATGGAGAATCTGAAATAAACCGATAGCAAACAAATTCTATCGCAAGAAGCAAGGCGACACCCGATCGGGTGTCGCCTTGCTTTTTGTAATTTGTCAGTTTGTCGGCGTTGTTTTGTTCCGCGCTTCCTCGGATACAACATTGATTGCCGTTACCTCATACTGCGGTGTCCATCCGCTCGGATATTCGTTATCATTCAAAGTCACGATGGTATTCCTGTAATAATCCTCTGTCAGAATTTCATGGTCAACTGGTCGGTTTCGTCCACATCGTCAAGCGCGCCTGCCTCCCGCAGGATGTCAATCACGCCCTTGGAGACCTTTGCACGGGTCTGGAGATCCTCCACCGAGAAAAACGGCTCTTCGTTCCGCGCCTGAATGATGCTGTCCGCCGCCGCGTCGCCAAGCCCGGGGAGCGCCGAGAACGGCATCCGGATTGCTCCGTTTTCGGGGCGGAACACATAGGCTTCCGATACCGCAAGGCTCACGGGCAGGAAGCGGATTCCGCGCGACATGGCTTCGTTGACCAACTGGAGCACGGGAACGCTGTCCTGTTCCTTCGGAGACGCGTCCTTGCCGCGCTGTTGGATGTCCTTCATGACATTCCGGACATTCTGGATTCCCTTGATAATCACACTTGCGTCAAAGCCCTTCGGCGCGACCGTAAACATGGTGCAATAGAATTCCACGGGCTTGTGAACCTTGTACCACGCCAAACGGATTGCCGACATGACGTATGCCGCCGCGTGCGCCTTCGGGAAGAGGTACCGAATCTTTTTGCAGGAGAGAATGTACCACTCGGGAACATTGTGCTCCCGCATTTCGGCTTCCCATTCGGGGGTCAGCCCTTTCCCCTTTCGGACGGCTTCCATAATCTTGAACGCGTGCGCATTTTCCAAGCCGTAACGGATAAGGTCGAGCATAACGCCGTCACGCGTTCCGATCACGCGGGAAATGTCGCAGGTGCCGTCCTTGATGAGGTCCTGCGCGTTGTTCAGCCACACATTGGTGCCGTGCGTCAGACCCGAAATCTGAAGCAAGTCGGCAAAGTTGTGCGGCTTTGCGTCAATCAGCACCTGCTGCACAAACGGCGTTCCCAATTCGGGAAGTCCGTAAGTCCCGATCTGGCATCCGATGTCCTCGGGGGTCACGCCGAGCGGCTTGGTGGATTCCAACAGTTCGTAAACCGAGCTGTCATTCATCGCCACATCGTTGACCGAAGTGTTGGTAAAGGTCTCCAGCCACTTGTACTTGGTCGGCATATCGTGCCCGAGTTCGTCCAGTTTCAGGATGGTATCGTGCAGATAGGAGAACGCAAAGTGCGTGGTGATGATGTCCGAGTTCGGGTCGTCGGCGGGATGCTGAACCGGGGTGAAATCGTAAACATCGTATTTCTGCGGCACAACGATGATGCCGCCGGGGTGCTGACCCGTCAGCTTCTTAACGCCCGTACAGCCGTTGACCAGACGGTTCATTTCGGCGCGCGGCAGGCTGACGCCCTTCTGCTCGATGTACTTCGCAACATAGCCGTAAGCGGTCTTGTCGGCAAGCGTGCCGAGCGTTCCCGCACGGAACACATGCCCCTCACCGAACAGCTCCTCGGTGTATTTGTGAACCCTCCCCTGCACATCGCCCGAGAAGTTCAGGTCGATATCGGGGGACTTATCCCCGTAGAAGCCGAGGAAGGTTTCAAACATGATGTCGTGCCCGTCGGCGTGATATTTTGTGCCGCACATCGGACACATCTTGTCGGGCAGGTCAAAGCCCGAGCCGACCTCGCCCGTGGTGAAGAATTCGCTGTGCTTGCAGTCCGGGTTCGGGCAGTAGTAATGCGGCGGCAGAGGGTTGACCTCGGAAATACCCGCCATGGTTGCGACAAAGGAAGAGCCGACCGACCCACGCGAGCCGACCAGATACCCCTGCTCCTCGCTGAAATGAACCAGTCTCTGCGCGATCAGGTACAGCACGGCAAAGCCGTTTTTGATGATGGAGGTCAGTTCCTTGTTCAGCCGCGCGGTCACAATTTCGGGGAGCGGGTCGCCGTACATCTTCTTGGCTCTCGCCCAACACATATCCTGCAACTCCTGCTCCGCACCCTCCATTTCGGGGGTGTAAGAACCCTTCGGAATCGGGCGGACGCGCTCGATCATGTCGGCGATCTTATTGGTGTTGGTGACCACGACCTCATAAGCCTTTTCCGCCCCGAGATAGGAGAATTCCTCCAACATTTCGTCGGTGGTTCGGAAATACAGCCCGACCTCCTTGTCGTAGTCCTTGAACTTCATGCCCGCCAACAGAATCTTGCGGAACAGTTCGTCCTCTTTGTTGAGAAAATGCGCGTCGCAGGTGGCGCAAACGGGCTTGTTGTATTGCTCGCCCAGCGCCACAACCCGACGGTTCAGGTCGCGCAAGCCCTCGTCGTCCGCCACTTTTCCCTCGGCAATCAGGAAGCGGTTGTTGCAGATCGGCTGAATTTCCAGATAATCGTAGAAATTGACGATTTCCTCAATTTCGTTGTCGGGGCGGTTTTCCAGAATCGCCCGCATCAATTCTCCCGCCTCGCAAGCCGAGCCGACAATCAAGCCCTCGCGGTGCTTTTCCAGCACGGTTTTCGGAATGCGCGGATAACGGCGGAAATAGTTCAGATAGCTGTAGGAGATCAGTTTATAGAGGTTCTTCAGCCCGACCTGATTCTTCACCAGAATGATCTGGTGGTAGGTCGGCAGCTTCAGCGGGTCTGCCTTCTCGGTCATGTCACGGCGCAATTCGGTCAGAGACTTCAGCTCCATTTTTTGCAGACGGTCAATCATGCAGAAGTAGATCATCGCCAGCATTTCCGCGTCATCGCAGGCGCGGTGGTGGTTGAAATCGCCGAGGTCGTAGTGTTTGGCAATCACATCCAACTTGTGCGATTTCAACTCGGGGTTGATAAATTTCGAAAGCCCGACCGTATCGAGATACGGGTTTTCAAACGGCAGTCCCGCCGCCTTTGCAAAGTAACGGATAAAACCGATGTCGAAGTTGGCATTATGCGCTACAAGAAGCGGATAAGGCTCCCCCTCCTTCACACGATCGTTGCCGATGAAGGCGAAAAAGGACTTCAGCGCGTCGGCAACAAGCGGCGCGTCGGCAACCATTTCGTCGGTGATGCCCGTCAGTTCCACGATTTCGGGCGGAATCGGGCATTCGGGATTGACGAAGGTGTTGAAGCGGTCAAGAACCTTTCCGTCCTTGATCTTGACCGCGCCGATTTCGGTGATTTTGCAGTTGCGGACCGAAAGACCCGTGGTTTCGATATCAAATACGATGGTTTCGGCGTCGAAATCGGGGTTGCAGTTCCCCATCACCGCGCTTGCGGTGTCATTGACGAAGTACGCCTCGATGCCGTAGAGGACCTTGAACGGGTTGTCCTCCCCCGCCGCCTTTTCCAGCGCCAGCATGGCATCGGGGAAGCCCTGCACATTGCCGTGGTCGGTAATCGCAACCGCAGGATGCCCCCATTTCAGGGCGGTCTTAACCGCTACATCGGGCGGAATCAGCGCGTCCATGGTGGACATGGTGGTGTGCAGATGCAATTCCACGCGCTTTTTCTCCGCCGTGTCTTTGCGCGTGATTTTGGAAACCTGCATGATGTCGGTATAGAAAAAGCTGTAGTCCAGATCGGTTTTTCCCTTGCGTGTGATCTGCTTGACATATCCGCGCATGGCATAGGTTCCGCCGTTTTTCACGATCGCGGCAAGCGACTTTGCGTCCTCAATCTCCATGCCGAAGGTGCGGTGCTCAATGGAGCTGTTTCCGTCAAACAGATCGAAGGTGACATCCATTTTGTCACCCGTGCGGTTTTCCTCGGCTGTAAAATTGAAAACCTCGCCGAGAAGAACGATGTTTTTTTGCGGATGATTGACCGTTGCAATCGCGGTCGGCGTAACTTCAAAAGCATTTCCGATAAGAACCTTCGGGTCGCTGACATCGAATTGCAGATGCCCGATCTGCCAAACGGTTTCCGCAATTTTGCGCGGAGTCGGGTCAAGATCGGTGTAGATACTCGGAATGCGCGGCAAAACAGCGGTCTCCTGCACGGCAGGACCGCCCTGATATGCCGCCTGTTGGGCTTGCACCCGCACATACTCCTTTTGCGCCTGCGCCGCCTCGTGCGACATGGCGTTCTGCATGGTTTGCAGATCGGAAGTATACAGACTCGGGTCATATCCCTCCTCGCGGCGGATGTTGATTTTGATTTCCGTGCCGAACTCGTTCCTGATGATTTCCTCCATCAGCGCGGGGGTTTTGGCGTTGGTCACAAGGTCCACGCCGCTGTCCGAAAACGGAATCTCGATGTCCAATCG
>CAKSUH010000085.1 GCA_934500855.1 uncultured Eubacteriales bacterium | reverse complement strand
ATACCACGCTGATTTCCGCGAGTTACAGCACTTCGTCCTACTTTACCTATCTGATTTTCTCCTTCGTGATTCTGATTCCGATTCTGACCATGCGTCTTTTTGCCGAGGAACGGAAACTGCGCACCGAGCAATTGCTTCTGACCGCGCCCGTTACGATTACGGGTATGGTCATGGGCAAATACCTCGCGGCGCTGACGCTTTATGTCGGCGGCATCCTGCTTTCCTGCATCAACTTCATCCCGCTGTATATCATCGGCGCGGCGGAGCGCGCAGGGGAGAGTGACTACGCGCTGACGCACATCGGACCTGTGACGGGCGAGATTGTGGGCGGTGTGATTGCGGTGATTCTGCTCGGCGCGGCGCTGATCGCGGTGGGAACTCTGATTTCCGCGCTGACCGAAAACCAGCTTTCCGCAGCGGTTATCACGGTTGGCGTCATTGCGGTCATGGTACTTCTGAATGTGTTCAATCTGCTGACCGACAGCGACGGACAGCCGATCATCGGCAGTTACGCGGTCCGTTTCGTCATCAGCTGGGTGTCGGTCATCAGCCGTTTTGCGGCGTTCAGCCAAGGGGTGTTTGACTATTCCGCACTGCTCTATTATGTCTCGCTTGCGTTTATCTTCCTGTTCCTGACGGTACGGGTATATGAAAAGCGCCGTTGGGGTTGAGTCTGACCCGATCGGAATACATACGGAAAGGAATTTTCTTATATGAGGAAACGATTCATCCGCTCCAGACGCGCGCGCTACGGCGGCATGACCGTGCTTCTGACGGTTTTGCTGATCGCTGTGGTGGTGCTGACGAATGTGCTCTTCAGCACGCTTGCCAAGCGTTATTCGTGGTACACGCCGATGACGGGAAAAGCGGATTATAGGGTTACCGAGACCTGCTACCGTCTGCTGGACGCAACGCTCGGAAAACAGAACGGGGCTGTGCGCATTATTTTCTGCGACACCGAGAAGAATGTGTCGGAAAGCGACACCGTATCGTATATTTACAAGACCGCAACGCAATTGCGCGAGCGGTTCCCCGAACGCATTACCATCGAGTGCCACAACATCTGGCTGGACCCCGACAGCGTGCGGGATTACAGCACGACCTTCAATCCTGCCACGGCGGAGAATGTGAAAACCACGCTGAAGTCCACAAGCGTCATCATCGCGGGGGAGGATTACTACCGCGTGTATGACCACAGTGAGTTCTTCGTGTTTGAGAACGGCAACACCTCCAAACTCTGGGCGTACAACGGCGAACGAAAGCTGGCGGCGGGCATCCTGCACGCCATCGACGGCGACGCGCCGATTGCCTGCCTGACCAAAAATCACGGCGAGGTGTTCTACGATTACGAGTTGCTTTACCTGCTTGACGATGCGGGTTACTCCCTGCGGTACATCGACCTTTACAAGGACCCGATTCCGGAGGGGTGTCGGCTGATTGTCAGTTACAACCCGAACTCCGACCTGACCGTTTCCGACGGCGTTTCGGCAACCTCGGAAACCGATATTCTGAACAATTTCCTGAGCGATTCGTGGAATACCTTCCTGCTCTTCCTTGAGGACGGAACGCCGTCGCTTCCGAATTTCGAGGCGTTTTTGCAGGGGTGGGGTGTGGAAACGCTCTATTCCGAGGATACGAACGGAAACCGCTTCCGCTATATGGTGCAGAATGCGTCGCAGTCGCTGACCTCGGACGGCTATACCATCTACGGTGACGCGGCGTCCGAAGGACACGCGAGCGAGGTTCTGACGGGGCTGAACCGCAAGACCGTATTCAAGAATGCCACGGCTCTGCGGGCGGCAAACGGTTTTGTAAACCAAGGGGACGGCAGTTACAAAAAGGACAACCGTACACTGTACGGTCTGTACGGGAGCGGAAGCGGTGCGGTTGCGTGGGCGAACGGAAAACCCGTGGATGTGAACAGCTCGCTTCTGATGACGATGACCGAGCAGTCCAACACGGACGGAGGACGCTCTTTTGTTGGCGTTTGTGCTTCGGTGGACTTTGCATCGGAGGATTTCCTGCAGTCGGCGGTTTACGGCAACACCGATACGCTGATGCGGCTGTTTACAACGGTCGGAAAGACCAACACGCCCGAGGGGCTGACCATCAAGCCGTTCCAATCCAAGGGCATCAGCACAATCACAACCGCGCAGATGTGGCGCTGGACGCTGGTCCTTGCACTGATCCCTGCGGTTGTCTGCACGGCGCTCGGCATTACGGTTCTGGTTCGGCGCCGCCGTGCCTGACGGGAGGGATTGAAAGATGAAACAGATAAATTCCGGCAAATTGCGGCACGGTATTTCCGCGGTTGCAATTACCGCCGCTGTGGTCGTTGCGGTGATCCTCCTCAATGTCGGCTTCGGAATCCTTTCGGAGTTCGGAATGTGGATGATTGACCTGACAAGCGAAAAAATGTATACGCTGTCCTCCGAAACCGTGGAGATGCTGAACGGAACCTTCCGTCAGGTCAACGAAAAGCGGGCGGAGAACGGGGAAGAGGATGTGGCGGTCGACATCATTTTCTGCGCCGACCCCGACCTGATCAAGGGCAACGAAAAAATGCGGTATATCTATTATACCGCGCGGGCACTGGAGAAGAAATTCCCGGGCAGCATCCGGGTTTCCGCCACGAATGTCTGGACCAACCCGTCGTCGGTGGACCGTTACCGCACCAACTCCTATTCCGCCATTTACCAATCCAATATCATTGTGGCAAGCGGTTCCGAGTTCCGCATTACAACGGTGGAAACCTACTATACCTACAACTCCGACACTTCGGGTGACGAGGAACCTTGGGCGTACAACGCCGAGAAGAAGTTCACGCAGTCGATCATTGCGGTCACGCGGGCGGAATCCCCGATCTGCGGAATTACGGTGAACCACGGCGAGGCACTTGCAACCGAAGCGGGCAGAGCCGAATACAGCGAATTTCTGAAGGTCATCGAGAATGCGGGCTATGAGATTCAGTATCTGGACCTGACCCGGGACGAGATTCCCGAAAACTGCCGCCTGCTCCTGACCTTTGACCCGCAGCGTGATTTCTTCGGCGAAGCGGATCTGCCCGAGGGCAAGACCTCCGAGTTGACGCAGTTGGGCGCATTCCTCGACAAGGCGTATTCCTATATGGTTTTTGTCGATGCGGACACGCCTCTGCTCCCCAATCTGGAGGAGTATCTTGAACAGTGGGGCATTTCCTTCAATCGGCAGAAAAACGCGGACGAGGACTGGATCGGCAACTGGCAGGTGCGGTCGAAGGTCGCGCTGGATGCGAACGGACTTTCGCTGATTGCCGACTACGAGCAGGAGGCAATCGGGGGTAGCATCACGAAGAATATGCGGGAACGCGGCGGTTCTCCGAAGGTTGTGTTCGGAAACGCCATGCCGATCTCCTATTCCAAGTCCTATGAAGTGATCCCGCAACCGGCGGATACCGAGAAAAAGACGGGCGCGTTTACCTACGGTTCCTACTACCGCAACAATCACTCCCGCGCGATCTACGATGTGTTCCGTTCAAATGCCGAGTCAAGCGCCTACGGACTGCTGAACGGTACGGCGACCGATGATCCGATTGACACGCTCGGAAATTACCGCCTGATGACCCTGACGCGCGAAAGTCGCACGGTGGGCGAGGGCAAGGGCTATACCAATGTCAACGACTCCTCGTATGTCTGCGCAATCGGCTCGGTTGAATTCGCAAGCAACAAGTTGCTCGGCTCCAATGCCTACGGCAATACGGATGTGCTTCTGGAGACTCTGCGTGCCATCGGGCGTGAGGTCGTTCCCGTCGGACTGAATTTCAAGCCGATGTATGACGCGGAAATGAAGGAAAAATCCTCGTCCTCTTCTTCGGAAAACGCCGTGGTTTACTATACAAAAGCGGGCAATGTCGCGCGCACGGCGGTTCTGACGGTTCTGCCGGCGGTTGTGATGGCAACGCTCGGAACAGTGGTTCTGGTCAGACGGAAATTCCGTCACTGATGCAAAGAAAGGAAAACGCGGAACAGGAATGAGAAGCGAAGAAGCAGTTGTTAATATTATATTTGACGCGGGGCGGGGAACCGCACCGATCGCCAGCCGCGAGGGTACGGTAGGCACTCCGCTGGGAGACCTGCCGCACCCGACACGGAGCGGGTATACCTTCGGCGGCTGGTACCTCGGCGGGCGACAGGTCGATGCGGGGACCCTCATTGAGGGGACCGAGGACCTGCGCTTGACCGCAAAATGGGAAAAGATCAGCGGAAAAGAGCGGAAAAAGACGGTCATGTGGCAGCAGAAGCTCACGGCGGTGGTGCTTGCCGCGGCGATCGTGCTCCTGACGGCGGCAATTCTGATTGCCAATCAGATTGTCCTGATCTACCATCTGACCGACGAATACACCGACGCCGAAGGGGTACATCACTCCGACCGATACACCATTAAAAAGTCCGAAGGGGTCTACAAGCTGTTTGACCGCGACGGCAAGCTGATGGAGACAACCGAAAACGGCTACACCTCCAATTCGGACAACATCCGCTATGAGGTCTATGTCGCCGAAAAGAGCGGAAACCAATACCTGCTCAACACCTCCACAGGCTCGTATGAAACCTACGCCATTGTGGACTACGATTCCGATTCGGGCGAGTCGCTCGGCGGAACCGTCAAGAACCGCCGCGTGATGATGTTCCCGCGCGTGGGGCAGGACAACACCTACTCCATTGAGGTGAAGAACCAATACGGAAGCTTTACCTTCTATCGCGAAAATGTCGAGAACGGCAAGAAGGTCAACGGCAAGAATGCCTACACAACGACCGTCAATGTCAAAAAAGGAACGGGGGAGAAGGCTGAGCCGGTTCTGGCGGCATATGACCCCACGCTGTTCGCAAGCCTGTGCGTTAGCTGCGGTTACTCGCTGACCATGCAGAAGCTGGACTTCAAGGACCCCGAAACCCCGCGCAAGGCGGACGGGAGCGTGGATCTGAACGCTTACGGTCTGGTGGACCGCTATGACGAAAACGGCGCGCTGACCTACACGCCGACGGTCTACACGATCGTGCAGGGCGCAACGCGCGGCGATCAGAGCGACAAGCCGGGTTACATGGACCCGACCGACACGGTTTATACGGTTCGTGTCGGTGACGCGATTCTCTCGGGCGGCGGCTACTATGTGCAGCTGGACGGGCGCGACGCGGTTTATATCGTCAGCTCCTCCATTGCGGAGACTGTTCTTCAGCCGGTTGAGGCGTTGGTCACACCCGCGCTGGTTTATCCGATGACTGTCAGCACCTATGTGATGGTCTACGATTTCTTCTTCGGGACGGTTGCCGACATGAGCAAGATCGACAAGGACAACAAAGAAGAAATCCTGAATAACATCAAAAAGATCATTTCCTTTGACTATGTTGATCTTGCCAAGCGGCAGGATTCGCTCTATTCCTCTTCGCCTTACTGGACCAACGCGAATGGCGCAAGCAGAGAGGACGGCTTTGTGCTGGACAATGACAGCGTTTCGTCGGTCCTCGGCAGCCTCTACCAGATGAAATATCTCGGCTGTAAGGTGCTCAATCCCAAAGATGAGGATCTGGCAACCTATAAGCTTGACAAGGATGTTTATCTGTTGCGTTTCAAGTATGACCCGCAGGTTGCCTCGGGCGGCTCGGAGGAAAAGGATTGGGCTGACAACTGGGTTTTCGTCAGCCAAAAACAGAAAAATGCGAACGGGGAATCCGTTTATTACGCATATTCGGCAATGTACAACATGATTGTTGAGATTGACCATTCCCAACTGGCATTCTTAGAGTGGTCGGACAGCCATTGGTACAACAAGTACTTCTTCCAGCAGAACATCGCGCATCTGAAACGCATGACCATCAAATACGGCGACAAATCGTATGACATGGTGATGGACAACGCGCTGTCCTATGCGTACTATGACAAGGACGAAGGATCCGATCTGCCGAACCGCACACGGATGAGCCTTTTGACGGGCGAGTTGGTCCAGTTGAGCAACGGAAGCTACAGGTACACGGACCCGAAAACGAAAAAGTCCTATACGCTTGCCTCTTCAACCGTTCGCGTTGAATATGACAACAGCGGAACGATGACGGGATACTGTACCTATATCCGGACCGGAACGCTGATTGATCTGGAAAAAGGCACGCTGAGCGAGGACGGGACGAAGTATACGATTACAAAAACAGGAAAGACCTACAGCGTCCGCCGGATTGATCTTTCCAAAACACAGGTCGAGTCTTTTCCCAACAAGAACAAATCGCAGACCTCAAACATTTTCTACCGTGACGATTATGGGACGGAAACAGCGGTCAGCGCCGGTTCGCAGAGCTTGCAGGTTATCTGCAACGGCACGCGGATGGACTACAGGCTTGAGGAAACCGTTGTAACCGACACGGGAAAGACCGAGACAAACACCTATTCGGCGCTCGACAACTTCCGCAGGTTCTACTCCAAATTGCTCTGGTTCTCGATTGAGGGAGATGTGAGCGAGAAGCAGTTGGGCGAGCCGTTGAAAGACTATGTGGCGCATCACGACCCGACGATGGAGATTACGGTTCATGTGGAGGACCTGGCGTCGGTTCTGAATCGCGACAACTACTCCGCAAACAACAAGCAGAGTCTTGTGATTCGGATGTACCGTTACACCGAAGGCAAAGCGCTTTTGACCGTTGAGGTTCTGAAGGATGAAAACGCTACACCGGATCCGACCTCCATCACCAAGGGATTCTATGTTCTTGCCGATGAGGTGAAATACCTTGCGCAGTACGCCGAGGATTTTGTAAACGGCAAACTGATCCCGAAGTCGAATTAAGACCTAAGACCTAAGACCTTGGGACTCTGTCCCAAGCCCTGCTTAGGAAACTTCTTGAAAGAAGTTTCCTAAGAACCT
>CAKSUH010000084.1 GCA_934500855.1 uncultured Eubacteriales bacterium | reverse complement strand
GCCGCGTCAAGAGCACTCGCAAGACCCGAGGCGCTTCTCGCCCCGCTTTGCCAGCGGTTGGACGAGCGGTCGGAGCGACTGGACCGTGCATTGTTGCGGGTATTGGAGCGGAAGCGCGGGGACCTTGCGCACGCCTGCGCGGCTCTGGAAGCGCGCAATCCGCTGACCGTTCTGTCGCGCGGCTATGCGGTGGTGACAAAAAACGGAAACCCCGTTACCAAAACAACCGATGCCGAGGTCGGAGACAGACTGCAGGTCCGCCTTTCGGACGGAACGCTTGCGGTGCGGGTCGAGGCAGGAACGGATGCTGAGGCTGAAAACGGAAAGGAAAAAGGCAATGGCAACAAAGCAGATGAAATTTGAGGACCGCATGGCGCGGATTGAGGAGATCGTAGCCACGCTTGATGCGGGAGATGCGGGACTGGACGAATCGCTGAAACTCTACCGCGAGGGCATCGGACTGGTCCGCGACTGTACCAAGCGTCTGGATGAGGCAACGCAGACCGTGAAGATGCTGCAATTGCAGGCGGACGGCAACATGACGCTGACCGATTTTGCGCCTGCGGGCGAAACGGGGGAGACGGTATGACAGATGAAACGCTGGAACTGCTTCTGCACCGCAATGCGACGCTGACCGAAAACGCCCTGCGGGAATACTATACGGACGATCCCGATCTGCAGGTCCTTCTGGATGCGGAGCGATACAGCCTGTTTGCGGGCGGAAAGCGCATCCGTCCCACCCTGACGCTTGAATTCTGCCGACTGTTCGGCGGCGAGGAAGCGGCGGCTTTGCCGTTTGCCTGCGCGGTGGAAATGGTGCACACCTATTCCCTGATTCATGACGATCTGCCCTGTATGGACAATGACGACCTGCGGCGCGGCAAGCCGACCAATCACAAGGTGTTCGGAGAAGGCGTGGCGGTTCTGGCAGGAGACGCCTTGCTTACTGGCGCATTTGAGGCGGCGGCAACCAACACGGCAGCGGGCGCGGAGTTTTCCGCCATGGCGGTGGCATACCTTGCGGGATGCGCGGGGCGCTACGGCATGATCGGCGGTCAGATCATGGACATCGAGGGAGAAAAACGCAAACTGACGCAGGACGAGGTGTTTCGTCTGCAATCGCTCAAAACAGGTGCGCTTATCAGCGCCGCATCGGTCATGGGAGCTTTGGCGGCAGGCGTGCGGATTGAGGATCCGGCGATGGAGCAGGTCGTGCGTTACGCCGAAAATATCGGTTTGGTATTCCAGATTGTGGACGATCTTTTGGACCGCAAGGGAGATGAAGCGACCCTCGGCAAGCGGGTTCATGTAGACGAGGCGCATCACAAAAACACATTCTTATCGTTCTGCACGGAAGAGGAAGCGCGACTTTACGCCGAGCGCCTGACAGCCGACGCGTGCCGTGCGATTCGCCGCTATCCGTCCTCGGAGATTTTGGTTTCGTTGGCGGAGTGGCTTTTGAAAAGGGAGAAATAAATGGGAGAAGCAATCAAGGCTCTTGTTACGAACTATTGGGGCATCAGCGCGGTGGGAGCATGGTTTACGGCACAGATCATCAAAATTTTCACGGGCGTTTTCCGTCAGCGGGATTTTTCGGTCCACGCCATGCTGTTCGGGACAGGCGGAATGCCTTCCTCTCATACCGCTTCGGTCTGCGCGCTCTGTACGGCGTTTGCCGTGACGGACGGTTTTGCCTCACGCGGCTTTGCCATCAGCGCGCTTTTGTGCATTGTGGTCATCACCGATGCGGTCGGTGTGCGGCGGGAGACGGGCAAGCAGTCGCAGGCACTGAATACGCTTCTGGGACGGGTCTTTACCGAAAAGGACAAAAAGCAACTGCCCGAACATTTCCGCGAGCTGATCGGACATACCCCTCTGCAGGTTGCCTGCGGCGCGATTCTCGGGGTTGTGGTGGCACTGCTCTTCCACCTGATTCCCGTATTTCACGGGTGACGCAATGCGGGCGGATGTATTCCTTGCGGCGGGCGGCTATGCGCCGAGCCGGGAACAGGCAAAGCGGCTGATTCTGGCGGGACTTGTGACATTGGACGGCAAGCCTCTGCGACGCCCGGCTGAAGAAATCGAAGAAGGGGCGCACACCGTTACGGTATCCGGACCCGAGCGGTTCGTCAGCCGGGGCGGAAACAAACTGGAAGCGGCGCTCGATGCCTTCGGTCTGAATCCGTCCGGTTGGCGGGCGCTTGATATCGGCGCGTCCACGGGCGGTTTTACCGACTGCCTGCTCCGCCGCGGCGCCGCAGAGGTTGCGGCGGTGGATTCGGGTTCGGGTCAGTTTGCGGAAGCACTCCGCAAGGATCCGCGCGTGCGTTCTTACGAGCATTGCAACGCGCGGGATCTGACCGCGGAGACAATCGGCGGCAGAGTGCGCCTGATCGTGATGGATGTGTCGTTCATTTCCGCCACGCTGATTCTGCCGCGTTTTCCCGCGCTGTTGGAGTCGGTCGGAGACGCGGTCTGTCTCGTCAAACCGCAGTTTGAGGTTGGGCGTGCGAACATCGGAAAAGGCGGAATTGTCCGTGATCCGCGCGCACACAGGCTTGCGGTCGAGCGGGTTACGGTCTGTGCCGAATCGCTGGGACTTTGCGTGGCGGGACTGATTCCGTCGCCGATTCTCGGCGGAGACGGGAACCGCGAATTTCTCATACATCTGACGGTGGGACAGACCGTTCCGCCGCTTTCCGCCGGGCGTATCGCGGCGGTGACCGCGAATGCTGCAAAAGGAGACGGTTATGCTGAAAATTGCGTTGATAACAAACTTTAATATTCCCGAAAAGCTGAAGGCGGCTGCCGATACGGCGGATAAGCTGATCGGTGAGGGCGGAGAGGTCCTGATTGCCGCTTTCCATCGGGACAAGCTGGTGCGTGCGCATCGGAACCGTCCCGAATTCCGCTTCCTGCCGATCGATTCCCTGTATGCCGAGGCGGATGTCATCATCGTGCTCGGCGGCGACGGGAGCATTCTGGAGGCGGCGCGGCGTGCGGCAACGCGAGGCACGCCGATTCTCGGAATCAATTTCGGCAGGCTCGGCTATATGGCGGAGCTGGAGGCGGGGGAGACGGATGACCTGCACAGGCTGTTCACGGGAGACTATACCCTCGAGAAACGCTCCATGCTGCGCGTTGATCTGCTCGGCACGGGCGGAGAGCTGAAGTCCTTCTGCTACGCGCTCAACGATGCGGTGGTATCAAACGGCTCGGTGGCGCGGGTGATTGATCTGGAACTGCGCGAGAACGGCGAAACGGTGACATCTTATCGTGCGGACGGGCTGATTGTTGCGACCCCGACCGGCTCCACGGCATACTCCATGTCGGCAGGCGGTGCGATTGTGGATCCGACGGTCCCGTGTTTTTGCGTGACCCCGATCTGCCCGCATTCCTTTGCGGCAAGACCGCTGATCTTCTCGGACCGCTCGGTTCTGGAGATCCGCAACATCTGCGAGCGGGAAAAACAGCTTTATCTGACCGTGGACGGGAAGGTGAGCTTTGAAATGGGACGCGGGCAAACGGTTCGCGTCACACGCTCCAAGCTGGAGACCAAGCTGGTGCGATTCCGCAAAACCGGCTTTTATCGGGTCCTGTGCCAAAAGCTGCGGGATTCGCATTTCTGAAAAGGAGAAAACGGCATGAAACGAAACCGACAGGAAAAGCTCCTGGAGCTGATTTCACGCTATGAAATCGAAACGCAGGATGAGTTGTTCGCACGCCTGCGCGAATACGGCTATAATGCAACGCAGGCAACGATATCCCGTGACATCCGCGAGTTGCAGATTGCAAAAATGACAACAGGCAAGGGGACTTATCGCTATGTGCTCCCCAAACACGCGGAACCGTCACCCGCAGTCAGTTTCAGCGCGGCTCTGATCGACTCGATTATCAGCGTTCAGTATGCGCAGAATCTGGTTGTGCTGAAAACCTATCCGGGTCTTGCTCCGGCGGTTGCGTCCGGAATCGATCGGATGCAGGCGAATCAGATTCTCGGTTGCGTGGCGGGAGACGATACCATTCTGATCGTAACGCAGGACGAGGACTGCGCCAAGATGCTCTCGGGTCAGGTACACAACTTCTTGCGGGGCATCTGATATGTTGCGGGCATTACATATCGAGAATATTGCGGTCATACGCCGGGTCGATGCGGAATTCGGAGACGGGCTGTCGGTTCTCACGGGTGAGACCGGTGCAGGCAAATCCATCATCATCGACAGCATCAACCTCCTGCTCGGCAACCGCGTTCCGAAGGAGATTGTGCGCGCGGGGCAGGAACAGGCGGTTATCGGCGCGGTATTTGAGGATCTGTCGGACGCGGCGTGCGGGAAACTCGCCGAACTGGGCTTCCCGTCTCCCGACCGCACCCTGATGCTTCAGCGCAGACTGTCGGCGGACGGCAGAACGCAGACCCGCCTGAACGGGCAGATCGTCACGCAGGCGATTCAGCGGCAGATTGCGCCTTACCTTATCAGCATTCACGGGCAGACCGACAGCCACAGGCTTCTGCAAAAGGCATCGCACCGCGAACTGCTGGACGCATTCGCGCGGTCGGACGGTGAGCTGGCGGCTTACCGCGAGGCTTACGGAAAATGGCGCGAGGCGGAAAAAAAGCTGTCCTCCCTGACGCATGACGAATCCGAGCGGGTGCGGCTTCAGGAGATGCTCCGCTACCAGTTGGAGGACATCGACGCGGTGAAACTGCACGATCCCGATGAGGAGGACCGTCTGACGCACGAGCGCGACCGATTGGCGAATCTGGAGAAGATCGGACGGCAGATTGACCTTTGTTACCGTCTGCTTGCGGGCGGGGAAAAGACCGATGCGGCGGGGTTGTTGCGCCGCGCGGAAACTGCGGTGCGGTCGCTCTCGGGGCTGATCGACGGCGCGGACGAATTGGCGGAGCGCCTTGCTTCTGCGGAGTCCGAGGTGGTGGATGTTGCCGAAACGGTTGCGGGATTTGCCGACACCGACCGTGAGGATCCCACCGTGCGGATTGACCGCATCGAGGGGCGGCTGGATGCCATTGCAAAGCTGAAACGGAAGTACGGCGGCAGTGTGGCGGAGATTCTTGCTTTCCGAGCACGGGCGGCGGAGCAGTTGGAGTCATTGGATTGCTCGGACGCGACCCGCGCGGAACTGGAAAAGACCTGCGCGGCTCTGCGCGCGGAGTGTGACCGCTGTGCGGAGGTGCTGCACGGTGTGCGGGTACGCGCGGCAAAGGATGTTGTGGAGCGCGTCACCGAGGCACTCCGGTTTCTGGATATGCCGAAGGTGCGGATGGAAAGCCGCGTTGATCCTTCCGCTCCGGGAGAGAACGGCGCGGACGATGTGGAATTTCTGATTGCAACCAACCCCGGGGAGCCGGTCAAACCGCTGGCAAAGATCGCGTCCGGCGGTGAGCTTTCGCGTATGATGCTGGCTCTTCGCTCGGCTCTTGACGATCAGGACGGGGCTACCACCGTGATTTTTGACGAGATCGACACGGGCGTTTCGGGTAAGACCTCCCGTAAGATCGGTCTGAAGCTGAAGGAGACGGCAAGAGGTTCGCAGGTGCTGTGCGTGACGCACTCGGCGCAGATCGCGTCACTGGCGGACTGCCACTACCTGATTACCAAAACCGAACGCGACGGGCGCGCCGAGACGGCGGTCACGCGGCTGACGGGGGACGCGCGGGTGGAAGAGATTGCGCGGATTCTCGGCGGTATTCATGTGACCGATGCGCAGCGGAACGCCGCGCGGGAGATGATTGAAGGCAAGGATGCGAACGGAACGGAGGCAGGATACGAATGAAAACCAAAACCAATGCGATGCGGATGCTGGACGCCGCAAAAATTCCGTATGAGGTGCTGGAATACCGCGTGGACGAGGACGATCTGAGCGGTGTTCACATTGCCGAGGAGTTGGGCTTTCCGCCCGAACGGATGTTCAAAACGCTGGTGGCGAAGGGGGACAAGACGGGACCCGTGGTGTTCTGCATTCCCGTGGCGGAGGAGATCGACCTGCGCCCTGCGGCGGCGCTGACGGGGAACAAGAAGATCGAAATGGTTCATGTCAAGGATCTGCTCGGACTGACGGGCTATATCCGCGGCGGCTGTTCGCCGATCGGAATGAAGAAGAAATTCCCAACATGGTTTGACGAAAGCGTGTTGAATTTTGACCGCGTTACGGTCAGTTCCGGCACGCGCGGCGCACAGCTGTTGTTGGATCGCGCGGCGCTTTTGCAATTCGTCGGCGCGCAGATCGCCCCGCTGACCGCGAAGAAATGAGCGAAAACCGCCGAAAATGAAAAAATCCTCTTGCAAACGGCGGGGAAAAGTAGTATAATAATATAGTTATTGTAATTTGACGAGGTATTGAAATGCAAACCATCAAAAAGAGAATTGCGGAGCGGATTCTTGCGGGCGTGCGGAAGGTCAACCCCGACACGGCGCTGACGGCAGGCGAAATCGCGGGAATGCTCGAATATCCGCCCGACCCCGCAATGGGCGACCTTGCCTTTCCCTGTTTCAAACTCAGCCGTGAGTTGCGCCGTTCTCCGATTCAGATCGCAACTGCGCTGAAGGAGGATCTGGCGGATGAGGCAATCGGCTCGGTCGAGGTCGCGGGCGGGTATCTGAATATCCGCATCGCAAACGCGTATCTCGGCGGTACGGTAGTCCCCGAAATTCTGGAAAAAGGGGAGCGGTACGGCGCGCAGACCTTCGGTTGCGGCAAAAAGGTGGTGCTGGACTATTCCTCGCCGAATGTCGCAAAGCCTTTCCACATCGGGCATCTCGGAACCACGGTCATCGGACATTCCCTGCGCAAACTGCATGAGTTCGCGGGATACGAATGCTACGGCATCAACTACCTCGGCGACTGGGGCACGCAGTTCGGCAAGCTGATTGCGGCGTATCACCACTGGGGAAGCCGCGAAATGATCGAAAAAGGCGGCATTGATAAGCTGGTGGAGCTGTATGTCCGCGTGAACAACGAGATCAAGGG
>CAKSUH010000083.1 GCA_934500855.1 uncultured Eubacteriales bacterium | reverse complement strand
AAGTGTGCTTTTCTCTTTGCGCCTACATGGTCAAAGAAAAAGCGTCGTTCAGCTTTGCTCTTTTTGGATGATAACTCCTTTTGTCTACAGTCTAAAGGAAGCCGACCAACGGTCGGCTTCCTTTTTGCGTTGCATTTTATTTGAGCGTGAACAGGATATAGACGGTCTTGCCGTCTTCGATGTCGGTGAAGAGCAGGTTCTTGCCGCAATCGTGAATCGAAACCAGCTTGGTCCGGCTCTTGTAGATCGAGGTCCCGTCGGGGGCATAGTAGGTGGTTTCCCCGTTCGCGGCGGTCACGGCATAGTATCCGTCCGCAAAGGACACGCTGTCGGTGGAGCGGATCTCGGACATACTGCTTTTGGCGGTCCCGTTGAAGCGGATGTAATCGGTCCCCTTGGAAAGGATTACGGAAGTGTCATAGACAGCCTCAAGCGTGTAGCCTTCTTTTCCGAAATCAAGCAGGAGGCTGTAGCTTGCGCTGTAGAGCTTGTTGCCCGCAACGATGTACTGCCCGCGCGCAAGCGTGACCGAGCTCATGTCGCGGATCAGTTTGCCCTCGCCGTCGATGTAGAAGGTCTGCCCGCTAAGCGTTTTGTAGGCAAACACGCCGTCCGCCACGGGATAGGGGATGTCGCGCAACCCTTTGTACTGCTCGCTCAGGTTGCAGGTCACACTGCCGCTGTTGTCCGTCAGCGCCCAGATCGGCGTTTGCAGCATATTGTCTTTGATCGGGGCGATGTAGGCGATATTTGCCACCTTTTCGGCGAAGGTGATGCCGCTTTCTCTCGTGGCTTCCGCGCGTTCTTCCGGCGTGACCGAATACATGCTGCTCACCCGATAAGCAAAGGAAATTTCTTTTGCGGCTTTCTTCTGCACCTGCCACAGATAGGTTTTCAGTTGGAACTTTTCGCCGTTCTCGCTGTAATCGTACTTGGACGCGTCATCGGGAAGCGTTCTCTGCTGTTGAATCAGCACATTTCCGTTGGCAAGCAGGTAATGCTGCGTTTTTTCGGCATTCTCAAAGACATAAATGTCATAAAACGATCCGTCTGCGTTGTAGACGCTGAAGCCGAAGTTGCCGAAGTCATAGTAGAAGTCGCCGGCTTTTGCTTCGAATTCGGAGGCATGGTTGGCAAGCGGGCTGATGCTGCTGACTTCGCTCAGCGTTTCGCCGCTTGCGCGGTAGATCAGACCGTCAAAGATCAGCAGGTCGAGCGCAGTTTCGGGCAACGGCTGTTCGAGTTTGCTTTCCGCGGCTTTCATTTGGGTTCCGTCTGCTTTGTACAGCACCGTTTTGTAAACGCCGTCCGACCTGGAGCAGAGTGCAAAGCAACGCGCCCGATCAATCTCATATGCGCGCAGGGTTACGGGATCTCCCGATTCGGTCGGAAGCGTGTTTTCTACAACCGTTTTTTGGGACGCCATATCATAGACCACGAGTTTTGTGCCGTCAACCGTCATGACGAACCCGCCTGCGGCAGATTCGAGCTTTCCGAGCGTGATTTTTTCCGCTTTGCTCAGAACCGGCTCATGCTTCGCATAGGTTCCCGTATACAGGTCCTTCGGCTTTCCGCCGGACGCAGATTGACAGGACGAGGCTGTCAGCAACAGCAGGATCGAGCAAAGGACAAGGGCAAGTGTACGCAGATGTTTCATTTTCTGATCCTCCAAAGATTTGTTTGTTCCCGTATTTTCCCCGGGGAACTGTTTTCATTGTAGCATACCTTCTTCGGTTTGTCAACAAAAACAGGCGAAAAAAGGAAGCGCGAGCGGAAGGCGGGAAGGGGGGAGCCTTGATTTCGTGCGGATTCGGGGCGGCTTTTTGCGGGTTTCTCTTGACAGCGGGACGGTTTTGTGCTATTCTAATGGTGTACCGAACGGCGCATGCGTCAGTACGGCGCGCCGTGCCGAACCGTTCATTCCGAGGAGGTTGCAATGGAATTTCCGTACCTTTCGGGAGCGGGTCTTTACCGTTCCGAAATATCCGAATACAGGAATCTGAAGCAGTCGCCCATGCGTACCGTGAACGAATATGAGATCGAGCTGTTTTGCGACGATTACCGCTACGGAATCGTGGACAACGAGCGCGTTCCGTACAGGCGGGGGACGGTGCTGATTGCAAAGCCGGGGAGCCGACGGTGCAGTCGCTTTCACTTTTCCTGCTACTATCTGCATGCCACGGTAACGGACCCGGAATTGCGCGCGGCTTTGGACGCGCTGCCCGTGTTTCTGACGGTGAAGGACGAGGACGCGTACATCGACCTGTTCCGCAGAATTTCCGCGCTGTTTCCCGAAACGGATGACCGTGCGCCGCTGGAGATGACGGGGCTGCTGTTGCTCCTGATTGCGCGCCTGACGCGGGACCATATGGCGGGACAGGCAGGGACGCGCGCGCTCCCGCAGGTGCGGCAGGATGTGATTGCAACGTCAAGAACGGTAATGGGGGAACGCTATGCGGAGGACCTCTCCCTGCGCACGCTCGCCGACGAAGTGCACCTGAACCCGACCTATTTCCATCGCCTGTTCACCGCCGCCTGCGGGATGACGCCGCTTGCGTACCTGACCGAGGTGCGGATTTCCCGCGCCAAATTTCTTCTGCGGAACACCGACCGCTCGGTGACCGAGATTGCGGGGCAGTGCGGTTTTTCGTCCTATAATTACTTTTGCACCGTATTCCGCAAGGCAACGGGACTGTCACCCTGCGCCTTCCGCAACCGCGCAAACCGCGCCTACGAAGAGGAAAAATAGCGCCCCGCCGAAACGACAACGGCAGGGCGCCTTTTTCATTCGTTCATGTCGAGAAAATCCGCAGTGCAGAGGAGATAAGGCGAGTGGGAAAGCGGCAGATTCTTCAGGGTTACCGTGCCTTTGTCCGTTGCGCCCGCGTTCTCGTCGGTTTGAGCCCGGGAAAGCGCGTAAACCGCGCCGTCCGCAAGGTCCGCAAGACGCAAACGGGTCGGGTCGGAGCAGGGGAGACGGAAGGAGACGGTTCCCTCGTAAGCGGTGGTAAGAAGCGGCGTGGGGTTCCAGTATGCAAGTCCCCATGCGCCGTTCGGTTTGCGGAAACCGTAGCGAATCAGTCCTTCGTCGGCGCAGTCGGTTCCGCCGAGACGGGGAGAGGGGAGAATCAGACGCTCTGCGGGCAGTTCGGCGGCTTCAAATCCGTCGGAAAAGACCGACAGCAGATTGCCGAGCGCCGTATAGGAAGGCTTTGCGGAGTAGGACCCCGTAGAAAGTCCTTTTTCGTCGAAGTCGGCACTCAGAACGCCGAAATAGCCGTAATCCAGATAGCTGCTGCGGTCTGCGACCACTCCGTTGAGAGCTTCGATCATGTCCAGCGTGGAGAAATAGGAGGTCAGCGGCAGTCCGGCGGCAAGATCGTGCAGGATTCCGCGCAACAGATAGGTCCGCTGGCGCTCGGGCGTCCACGCATAGCCTCGCATGGCACCGTTGCCGTCACTGCGGGATTGCGCGCCCGCTTCCCCCTGAATCAGGGGGATGGATCTGCCGGTTCCCGCGAGCAGGGTGCGAAGCTGGCGGATGTAGATCGGTCGGCGGGTATCGTCGGCGGTATAAACATGGAAGGACATCGCGTCCAGCTCGTCGGCAAGTCCCCGAACCGTCAGCGCGTCGGCAAGAAACTCCAAGCCGTAGGGATGCGCGAGCGCAAAGCCCGCTACCTTTGCCTGCGGGTCGGCGCGGTGGATTGCCTGCGCGGTGGCAAGGCAGAACGCTCCGTATTCCCGCCCGTCGGGTCCTGCGTCGGGGGCGGTTCCGTGCCGCCAGCTGTATTTCAGATCCGGCTCGTTCCAGACCTCATAAAGCGAGATTCTGCCCCGATAGTGGCGAACGGTTGCCTCCGTATAGCGCTCCCATGCCTGCCGCTCCTCCTCGGTCCCGATCGGAGGACAGCCGACATTGCCGAAATAGGCGGCGGCGTGCGGCGTGTAGAGACTGTTGCCGTAACAAAGGCAGAGCCACGGCTGAATGCCCCGCCGCAACAGGTTGTCAACGATGCTGTCGAGCCACGCGAAGTCGTAAACGCCGCGCTCCTTTTCGGTTCTCGCCCATCCCGATTGCAGTCTTGCCCACTTCACGACGATTGCGGCGATTTTGTCATTTGCCTTTTCGGGGGTAAAGACCCCGCGGTCGAGCTTTTCAAAGCCGATCCCGATGGGGGAAGCCGTGATCTCGTTTGAGGTCTTGAGTCGGATCGAACCGATTCGCTGTAACTGTTCCATTTGGGTTCTCCTTTTGTTATCCTTTCCACTTGGTCAGGTCGCCGACGCCGTCCGCTTCGCCCACGGTAAAGCCCGTCAGCGTAGAGGTGGTCAGCAGATCGGCGGGATCGGTTTTGATGATTCGTGCGTTTGGTTCTGTGTAGTTTTTCATGCGGTACCTCCGTTACTGTTGCAGGATGCCTGCCTGATAGGTGACTGTTTTTGCTTCTCCGTAATAGACCGTCTCGCCGACCGCAAGGAAGGGAGTGACGGTAAAGGTGACATTCCCCGCGCCCGTCGGGATGTCCTCAATCGTCCATGCAAAGAGGTAGCTTCCGCCGAGCTGTTCCGCGGTGTAACGCTCAAAATTCCCCTTGATGGAGGTGTAGACTTTTTCGCAACAGCCGCCGTATGTTTCGGAAGCGGTTTTGATGAGCAGTCCGACCGCGCTGTAATCGGCGGAGTTCAGCGTACCGACAAAGCGGACGGAATACTTGCCTTCATTCACCGCTGTGACCTGTGTGCCGTAGAAGTTCAGCGCGTAAGCGGGGGCGGAGCGGGTTTCTTCAGCGGTTTGCGAGTTGGTGAAACTTGCGGCATTATCGGGTTGCGCGCCGTTGTAACAGATTAGCGTGGAAGTTTTGTCGCTGTTGATGTTTCCGCTGATTTTATCGGTGGCTGTTCCGCCGTAATAGTGGACGGTGATATCCTGATTGGCGGAAATTTTTGTATTTCTTCTTGCGTAAACTCCGGCAAACTGTCCGTCATACAGATAGAGGTTGCAGGGGCCGTTCATTTCGGCGGCGGCATAGAATACTGTAATGTTCTTCCAATTTCCGCTGAAAACGGTAACGGTTGCTCCTCCGTTCGGATTTTGCGGTACCTTTGCGGCTGCGTGCTGAATTCCTCCTATGATATTTGCGAATCTTCCGCTTTCGGTTTCATTTGTGATATGAAATCCGAAAGTCAGAGCATATCCGTTTGCCGCAAAGAACAGGTTCTGTGCAAACCGAACGCGGAAAATCATATCGTAAAAGGTGACATCGCCTTCCAGTTCAAAGCAAACGCCGGCAATGCCGTTGGCGAGACAAAGCGCCGAGTAAGCCTGCGTGTCCTCATGATACATACCGCAGACTGCAATCGGGCGGTCCGACTTCGGCAGATAAATCCGAACGGCATCCCCTGTTTTGGAAACTCCGTTAAGATCAATGGTCACATCATCCAACAGCACCACGGTTCCGCCCGTTGCGGTCAGCTGACCGTAGGCGGTCAGAAAATCGGCGTAGGGCTTGGTTTTGTCTCCCACGGCGGCGGTGGCGTCGTTTCCGCCGGAGGAGACATAGACCGTTTGCGGCGTTACGGCGGTTTCTGCGGGGCTTTCTGCCGCAACTGCAACCGGCAGAAGCAAGAGCAGTGCAACGGCGGTAAGAACGGCGGATATGCGATTCAAGCGGTTCGTTTGTTTCATTGTTTTTCTCCTTTATCGGTGTGTTTTTTCCGGAAGGCGCAGGCACCCGCCGCAACGGCAAGCCACAGCCCCGCCGCGCCGATTCCGATGCCCGATGTACAGCCTGTCGGTTCGGGTTGTTTTGCCTCGGTTGAAGGCGTTTCCTTGGTTCCGGACGGAGCGGGCGTCGGCTTGGGTTCCGTAACGGTTGGTGCTTTTCCGCTGTCCGGTTCTTTGTCGGGTTCCTTATCGGGTTCTTTATCCGGCTCTTTGTCGGGACCGGGCGCAACCGTCTCTCCGACCGTTACGAAACTGACTTCGTCAAAGGTCGGCGCGGCACCGTTCAGGAGCGCAACCTTACCGATTCCGCCCTCTGTAAACGGTTCGCCGATCGCTGTGGAATCCGCAGGCAGAATGCCGTTGTAGAGGTTCAGGGTCGGCGCAAACCCTTCCGCAAACCTGCCTCCCGTAACGGTTGTCACACTGCCGCCCCAGATGTTGAGAACGGCATCGGCTTTCTGCGTGGCGCCCGCACGGTGCGTGCAGAGCGAGCCGACCGTTCCGCCGATGAGATTGACGGTCACGGTTCCGTCCGCAGGCGCCGCCTTGGCGAAGGAGCCGCCGAACACATCGCCCCATGTGCCGCCGAAGAGATTCAGCGTGGGCTTTGCGCCCGGCTCCATGGACCCGCTGGCGCCGGCGTCCTGTCTGCCGCCCGTCAGTTTTGCCGTGAACTTTTCCTGCTGTAGGGTGAAGGTCAGATTTGCGCCTGCCGTAAAGGTGTTGCCGTTGGCGCTGAACCAGAGATTGGACTCTCCGCTGACGCGGATGTTCAGGTCATCGATTGCAAGCGGTCCGCCAAGCTCGAGGCAGGGCGCTTTGTTGTCGTCTGCGCGAAGCGTCAGGGTCGGAACCTTTCCGTCCGCGTCCTTTTTCCCTTTGATGTAAACGGTAGCCCGACTCGGCGCCAGATAGATCCGATGCGCCGAAGCCGTCACTTCGGTGTCGGTGAGGTCCAGTTCCATGTCGTCCAGAACCACAACGGTGCCGCCGTTCGGAAGGGAGGCGGTTGCCGCTTCCGGCGTTTTCAGCGCGGTTGCTTCGGTCTTTCCGTCGTTTCGGTCCTTCCCGGAAGAGGAAAGGTAGACCACATCGGCGGACGGTGCGGGAGCGGTTGTCGCTGTCGCCTCGGCAAACGCCGTCAGGGGCAGAAACAGCAGGCAGGCAAGCAGGAGCGCGGGGATCCTTCGGAATGTGCGCATGATAAAATCCTCCTTTAATCGGTTGGTGTTTCGGATGGCGGTTGTTGACGGATCAAACGGTCAGCGGTAGTCCTTCATGTCCTCGGTGAACCCTGCGATGTCGTCGAGAATCGAGCCGTATTCGCTCTTGATGTCGGAC
>CAKSUH010000082.1 GCA_934500855.1 uncultured Eubacteriales bacterium | reverse complement strand
CCGCAGGGGCGCCCGCAGGCGGGATCTCGGCTGTGTGTATGGACGAGCATAGACAGTCAAAGCGTCTCTATCAAAGACCATTTTCTATCCCGTATGCAACAATCAGCCTACTTTGTCATCTCTGAGAATCTCGTCACCCACATAACAATCAGCATCCGAAACGGTCTTACTCCCACCAGTCAAGCGCGAAGCCGCACTGTTTGCCGCCACGCACCTCCCGGCACACAAAAATTTCCCTGTGCGGCAACCGCCGCCCGAAAACGATGGAAATTCCCACTCCCCTCTGCGGCGGTTGCCGTGCAGGGAAGTTCGGGGAGATGAGGGAGGTTTGGAGGGGGAAGGACCCCCTCCGAAAGGGGGTCCTTCCCCCTCCAAGGTCTTCCCCCACCTTACCCCAGCTTCCCCAGCGCGGACAGAATGCCGGAGAGCTTTTCGCGGTAAGCGGAGAGTTTCGCGCGCTCCGCATCCACAACCGCCGCAGGAGCCTTGGAAACAAAGGACTCGTTTGAAAGCTTCTTCTCCACGCGGAGAATCTCCCCCTCCAGCTTCTCGCGCTCTGAAGAAAGCCGTGCCTTCTCCTTTTCCACATCGATCAGCTCCGAAAGCGGCAGATAAACAACCGCAGAATCGGTCACAACCTGCACCGCATTGTCCGCGCTCACCACATCGGTCGGGAAATGCTCCGCAACCTCAACCGCAGAAGCGGACGCCAGACGCATGAAGAACGCGTAGGTCGCGGGACCGAACGAATCGGCATATTTCGTCTCCAGATAGACCTTCGCGCGGCGGGACGGCGCAATGTTCATCTCGTTCCGGCGCAGACGGATCGCCTTGATGACCCCGATCACACGCGACATCGACAGCGACTCCGCCGCAAACTCGAGCGACGGATCGTACTTCGGGTAGTCGGCAATCACAATGCTTTCCGCCGCACCCGCGCAGTGCGGAAGCGCCTGATAGATTTCCTCCGTAATGAACGGCATGAACGGATGAAGCAGCTTCAGAATCCCCGTCAATACATAGCACAGCACATTCTGCGCCACAAGGTTGCCCGCCGTCCCCTTTTCATTAAGACGACTCTTGGTCAATTCAATGTACCAGTCGCAGAAAATGTCCCAGACGAAATCGTAAATCGCAGACAGCGCAACGCCAACCTCGTAGTGGTCCAGCGCGTCGGTCACCGTCCGCACCGTCTTGTTGTACTCGGTCAGAATCCACTTGTCCTCGGGCGCAAGCGCGTCTGCGGCGGGAAGCGCGTAGCTGTCCACCGTCAGGTTCATCCGCACAAAGCGGGAGGCATTCCACAGCTTGTTCGCAAAGTTCCGCGCCGCCTCCATCTTCTCCTCGGAGAAGCGCATATCGTTTCCGGGCGAGTTCCCGGTTGAGAGCGCAAACCGCAACGCGTCCGCGCCGTAGCGGTCGATGACCTCCAGCGGGTCAATCCCGTTGCCGAGCGACTTGGACATCTTTCTGCCCTGCGCGTCACGCACCAGACCGTGAATGAACACCGTGCGGAACGGCACCTCGCCCATCTGCTCCAGACCCGAGAAAATCATCCGCGCGACCCAGAAGAAGATGATGTCATAGCCCGTCACCAGCACGCTGGTCGGGTAGTACTTCGCCAGATCGGCGGTCTTTTCGGGCCAGCCGAGCGTGGAGAACGGCCAGAGCGCCGAGGAGAACCAGGTGTCCAGCACATCATTTTCCTGCTCGACATGATGACTGCCGCACTTCGGGCAGACCGTTACATCCTCGCGGGAAACCGTCATTTCGCCGCAGTCGCGACAGTAGAACGCGGGAATCCGATGTCCCCACCAGAGCTGGCGCGAAATGCACCAGTCATGCACATTCTCCATCCAGTTGATATAGATCTTCGAGAACCGCTCGGGCGCGAACTTCACCCGACCGTCCTTCACAACCTCCAGCGCGGGCTTTGCGAGCGGCGCCATCTTCACAAACCACTGGTCCGAGGTGATCGGCTCCACGGTGGTGTGACAACGGTAGCAGGTTCCCACATTGTGCGCGTGCGGCTCCACTCCGACCAGATAGCCGTGCGTTTCCAGATCGGCAACCAACGCTTTGCGCGCCTCGTAGCGGTCCATACCCGCATACTTGCCGCCGTAGGAGTTGATGGTCGCGTCATCGTTCATGACCTTGATCACGGGCAGATTGTGCCGCTGACCGACCAGAAAGTCATTCGGGTCATGCGCGGGCGTGATCTTCACACAGCCTGTCCCGAAGCCGATTTCCACATACTCGTCGGCAATCACGGGAATCTCCCGCCCCACAAGCGGCAGGATCAGCGTCTTGCCGATCAGGTGCTTGGTTTTCTCATCGTTCGGGTTGACCGCAACCGCGGTATCGCCGAACATCGTCTCGGGGCGGGTGGTCGCAACCTCCACATACTGCCCCTCTTCCCCTTTGATGGGGTAACGGATATGCCAGAAATTACCCTGCTGCTCGGAGTACTCAACCTCCGCGTCGGACAGCGCCGTAATGCAGTGCGGGCACCAGTTGATGATGCGGTTGCCGCGGTAGATCAGTCCCTTTTCATAGAGGTTGACAAACACCTCGCGCACGGCTTTGGAACAGCCCTCGTCAAAGGTGAAGCGCTGTCTGGTCCAGTCGCAGGACGCGCCGAGCTTCTTCAGCTGTCCCGTGATGCGCGCCTCGTATTTGTCCTTCCACTGCCACACGCGTTCGAGGAATTTCTCGCGCCCAAGGTCGTAGCGGGTCAGCCCCTCCTCCACGCGCAGGCGCTCCTCGACCTTGATCTGCGTGGCGATGCCCGCATGGTCGGTTCCGGGGACCCATAGGGTGTTGTAGCCCTGCATCCGCTTATAGCGAACCAGAATATCCTGCAGCGTCTCGTCGAGCGCGTGCCCCATATGGAGCTGTCCCGTGACATTGGGCGGCGGGATGACCACCGAAAAATGCTCCGCCTGATTGGTCACATCGGGCGTGAAATAGCCCTTGTCGCACCAGTTTCGGTAGATGCGATCCTCAAATTCTGCCGGTTGATAGGTTTTCGGCAGTTCGTGCTTTTCGTCCATAACTTCCTCCGTGAATCCGAAAATAATGCTCCGTAAAACAAAAAGCTCCCGTCCCATCAGGACGTGGAGCACGCGGTACCACCTGATTTTACGCGCACGACCCATGTGCGCATACCCTCTTGCCCATAACGGCGGCACCGTTGCGGACTACACACGGAGACTTTTCCGCCCCGCTTCACCCGCACCGCTACAAAGCCACTTCACCTGCTCCCCTGCGGACTCGCACCCCCCGTCCGCTCTCTGCCAAGGCTTCCGCAGATTACTCCTCTTTGTCAAAGCGTTTACAGTTTACGGAAATAAGTATACCACATTTCCCGCCGCTTGTCAACAGAAACCGCAAAAAAATTGTTATGTTATAATAGATATGATACCGAAAGCGGAAACGATACGGGCGGCGTTCTCCCAACGCATCACCCGAAAGCGCCCGGATCCCCCGCGCCCGCCGCATCGGCAGGTCCGCAATCTCGCCGCCGCCCGCACAAAAAACACGGAAAATGGCTGACAGAGGTTGGTTTTCGGCGAGAATTTCGGCTCCCGATGTGGTATCATGAAACTGCAGATAATCGCAGAATCTGTCAGGAGGATTGCAATGAAAGAGAAAAAAGTTTATCTGGTATACCCCGAAAAGCTCGGCAGAATCGCACCCGAGCTGTACGGGCATTTTGCCGAGCACATCGGCGGGGTGATGCGGGACGGACTGTGGGTCGGGAAGGATTCCGAAATTCCCAACATCCGCGGGTTCCGCCGTGAGATCGTCGAAAAACTCCGTCGGATCGCGCCGCCCGTCATCCGTTGGCCGGGCGGGTGCTTCGCCGAAACCTACCGTTGGCGCGACGGAATCGGCGAAAACAGACCGATCCGCGCGGGATGGTGGACATCCTATGACGGCAGGGTCGAGACAAACGAGGTGGGAACGCACGAATTCATGGATTTCTGCGGCATGGTGGGCGCCAAACCGTACTTTGCCGTGAATGTGACCTCTGTTACGCCGACGGAAGCCCGCGAATGGGTGGAGTATTGCACCGCGCCGCGCGGAAGCACCACTTTGGCGCTGGAGCGCGAAAAAAACGGCAGTCCCGAGCCGTTTGACATTCCCTATTGGGGCATCGGCAACGAGAATTGGGGCGGCGGAGGAAACATGACGCCCGAATTTTACACCTCGGAATACCGTCGGTTTGCCACGGTGGTAAAGAATCTGTTCGGAAAGCAGGGCGGGGGCGAACTGATCTGCGGCGGCGCAAACGGCGCGGACTACGCGTGGACCGAAGCGCTGACGGCGGGCTTGCAGGACGGTCACGCGCCCGTGGACGGCATGAGCTTCCACTACTACTGCAGCAAAGGCGGGGACGCGGTACAATTCTCATCCGAAGATTGGTATCAATCGATGGAAAAAGCAGCGCGCATGGAGGAGGTGCTCTGCCGCCACTACGCAATCGCCTGCGGGCGCGGGATGGAGGATTGCATGAAGCTGGTCATCGACGAATGGGGGTGCTGGCATCCGGAAGGCTCGGGACCGAGCGCGGGAAAAAATCTGTACGAGCAACAGTCCACCGTGCGCGACGCAGTGATTGCGGCGCTGACGCTGAATATCTTCAATAACCATTGCGATAAAATAAAAATGGCGAATGTCGCACAGCTTTGCAACAATCTCCATTCCCTGTTTCTGACCGATGGCGCGCACTGCGTTGCCACGCCGAATTTCTATGTGTTCGAGATGTACCGTCATCATCAGGGCGCCGAGGCGATCCGCACGGTTACAGAGGACAACGGCGACCCTGCCGCGCGCCTGTCGGTATCCGCATCGGTCAAAAACGGCGTATTGACCGTGACGCTTGCGAACTGCTCCTGCGAGGAAGCGGTCACGGTCAATCCCGTCCTGCTCGGCGCGGAATGGAACGGAAAAGCGGAAGCGTATCTGCTCACGGGTGCACGCATGAATTCGCACAACACCTTTGACCGTCCCGAAGCGGTCGTTCCGCGCGCGGTTGCGACGGAGAACCCGATGCGGTTGGTCATTCCGCCTGCGGCGGTGATGCTGGTTCGGGCACAGATTGGGACGGAGCAAAACTCCGGCGGGGCGACAGTCCCCCCGACAACGCTCTGAACACACGGTTGAAGGTGCGAACGCTCTGAAAGCCGCTTTCCAGCGCCGCTTCGGTGACGCTGCAGGAGCCGCTTGTCAGCAGTCGGCTTGCACATTCGAACCGCGCCTGATTAACCAGCGCTTTGAACGAAATATGCAGGGTGTTCCGAATGACTGCGGAAAGGTGACTTTCGCTGTATCCCAATGCCTTTGCCGCACTGCCGATTGAAATATCCTCGCGGAAGTGACGGTCAATGTAATCAAGAATGCGGGCAAGCAATTCGTTGCTTCGCTCGCAGGGATACAGCGAAACCTCGCGCGCATATTCCGAACAAACCGCCAACAGCCGCGCCTGTGTCTCCAGAAGCGCCGCGCCATAAGGGACTGCGGTAATCGGTTCTGCTTCGGTTGCGGCAATCCCTGCTTCAAAGTAGCGGCGCACGGGGTCACTGCACCGAAAAACGGCGTTCTCTCCCCGCATTCCCCGCACGGTTTGCGCAAAGGTCGGCACAAGTCCCCCGGAGAACACCGTAACCGTCAGTACACCATCCTCCGAAACGCTGAAGCTGTGCGGCTCAAAAGGAAGAACCATCACGAAGTCACCGGCGCCGACAGAGAAACACGAACCGTTTACGGTAACTGTCGCCGTGCCGCAGGCAAGGTATGCCAACTCAAAACTCTTATGAAAATGAGGATAAACGGAGCGTCCCCGATAAAGATAGACATTGTAGGTTTCGCCGGAAACGGTGTTTTGTATCTGATGTGTCAGCATGGCGGCTTCTCCGAAATAGAATTCAAGGCACCGCCGCGCAGTTCCGATGGCGCGGGCAGGTGCGCCGATTGTGAATCGCGCGGCGGGTGCATTAAGGGTATACCCTGTTCGGGTACTTTTATTATACCGCAATCGGTTGCCGCTGTCAAGAACTTTCGGGAGCGGAGCGGTCTGTTTTATCCCCCGAGTATCCGCACCGATAAGGAACCCCGCCGCCCCGTATATCGGAAGCTCCGGCGGTTCGATCGGCGCCTCGGGGCTTTTGTTGCGGAATCCCTTTCAAGGCATCACCGCGCAATTCTCGAATGGCGCGGTAATGCCTCAAAAAGCAAACGGAGAACCCGACCCTCTCGGGTCGGGTTCTCCGTTTGCAATGCGTTTTCTCCGTGCGGTCAGAAGTCGATTTCCTTCCGCGCGGGATTCAGCTCGGGCGGGTAGATTTTGCGAATCTCATAAGACAGGCGCTCGGTGGGCTTGTAAAGGTCCCCCACCTTCATCCCGATCACTCCCGCCTCTGCCTGAAGCGGAAACTTGTCCACATCGATATTCAGCTCCACCTTTTTGACCCCGTTCAGGATCGCGTCCACCTTGCAGTGGTTTTCGATCGCGTCCATGTACCTGATCTCTTTTTGTTCCATTGTACTCTCCGTCATATGTAAGCATAATAGAGGAACCGATTGCCGCGGTTCCCGCTTTTTTCCGCCTTTTCGGCAGGATTCCATGGTTTTCTTATCTATTATACTGTATTTTACGGAAAAATCCACCCCTTCGGAACAAATTTCCGAGAATTTACACTGCGTTCATATATACGCCCGATCAGCGCACCAGATGCCGCTTGATCTTTTTGGATGTGGTCTTTTCAAACTCGGTATAACGGAACTCCACATTGCGGATCTGCTTGTAGCTGACCAGCTTGCGGTTCATCTTCGCAATCTGCTCGCGGATCTTCTTTTCGATCGCCTCGTGGTCGTCGGGATCCGGGAAGTTATCCAACGCGGGATAGATGATTGCCGTCAGCAGAATGTCGTTGCCCTCTCCGTTCTTTCTGCCCACAACCACCGACTCCTGCGCAGAAGTCTGCGCCGCGATGTACTCCTCAATCTCTTCGGGGAACACATTTTTGCCGTTTTCCAGCACGATGACATACTTTTTCCGCCCCGTGATGAAAATATAGCCGTCCTGATCCATATATCCGATGTCGCCCGTGCAGAACCAGCCGTCCTC
>CAKSUH010000081.1 GCA_934500855.1 uncultured Eubacteriales bacterium | reverse complement strand
GCGTAAACCGTTGCAAACAGCGCAATTGCAAGATAGCGGGACACGCGCGTGTTCCCGAATTTCCGAATGAGAGACATGAGATTGATTCTTCCTCTTACTTCCTTTTCGTTTTCGTTCTGTCCGATCCGTTTTTGTTCCGTTATTCCGTCCGGTCCGGAATTTCCACATCCACGGCAACGCTCGCTTCCCGCACCGCGTGCATATGCGTTTTGACGGTCCCGCAGTGGTAGGGATCCTTCTGATAGCGCTCCAGTGCGTCGCGGTCCCGGACCGTTACCTCCAGAATCACATCATAGCTCCGCTCGCTGTGCAGGAAATCAACGCCCGCAAACAGGTCAATCACCTCCGGAACCCTTCCCTTCATCGACAGAAGCAGATCGCGCGCTTCCTTCGCCTTTTCGGGTGTGCAGTCCTTCAGTTTGAAACAGACAATATGCTTTATCATGGTATTGCCTCCGAAATTAAGAACAGTTCCTGTTCTTATTCTTTGTTTTTCATTGTTTTATGACGGTTTTCACGAATCGGAGCGAAAATACCGCCCGATCGGTCCGACAGCGGGGCGATTGCCTGCCGCGCTCCTAAGGCATTACCGCGCAATTCTGAAGGTGCAATTGCGCAGACAGGTTTTTCGTCAGACGATACAAGAATCGGCAGGCTGTAGCCGAGCTACAGGCAAGGATTTTTGTGAAGTATGACGGAAAAGATGCAAGTAAGTGCGCCATTCGAGAATTGCGCGGTGATGCCTTAACAGTATATCATAAACCGCGCGAAAAAACAAGAGCAAATCCGCATTTTTTCCGTTTTTTCGAGAGAACAATCCGTCGCGCCTCCCTTTGCCCGAAAGACAGCCATAACCTTCGGAGGTCCCCCGTCGGTTATGGCTGTCTCGCTTATGAATGCGGATCCTTGCCGCGCGTCCGTTTGGCATTTGCGGCAGGGCTCCACCGACGCAGGATCAGACGGTCTGCACCTTTCCTGCGGCATCCGCGCTCTTTTTCAGCGCCTCGATGACGCGGATCGTCTGCGCGGCGGCGGAAGCGGGATTTCTGGTGTTCTCGATCTTTCCGCTGACCACATCGCAGAAGAAATCAATCTCGTTCGTGTATCCGTCCCAACCCTTCAGCTCGGGAGAATACGGAGCCGTATCGTCATCCGGATATACCGTTACCTTGCCTTTTTCGAAAAGGACCGTTGCCTTCTCGAAATCCACCCGGTAGGAAGCCGCAAACTGCGTCTGCTTCGTGGTCCACGCGCCCTGCGCGGTTACGGGAAGTCCGGGATAGAACAGCGCCGTCTGAACAATGTCATACCTGCTCTTCATATCAACCGTTCTGCAGCTGACCGCTTCGGGCTTTCCGAACAGATAGCCCGCGATGTCGATATCGTGCACATGGAGGTCGGTAATACATCCGCCGGACTTTTCGGGATCCATGAACCAGTTCTCCCAGCCCCATGTCGGGGGGCTGCTGAGGCGGTCAAAGAACGCCGCGCGGGGCTTGCCGAATCTCTGATCCGCAATACAGGTTTTCAGATACTCGTATTCCGGGAAGAACCGCAGAACCTGCGCAATCATCAGGTGCTTTCCGCTCTTCTCTTCCGCCTTCAGCATCGCGGTGCAATCGGCGCTGTTCAGTGCCATCGGCTTTTCGCAAAGGACATTGTAGCCCCGCTCAAGCATTTTGATCGCAATCTCCTTATGCAGATAGGACGGTACGCAGATATCGACAAAGTCAACCTGCTCGTTTGCCAGCATTTCGTCCAGGTCCGTATAGGTTCTGAAATTGAGGGACGGCTCGGAGGAATCTGTTTTCAGATTGATCTCCACCGTCTGCTCAAATGCTTCCTTGCGGATGTCGCAGGCGGCAACCAGGGAAACTCTTCCTTCCTTTTCCAAAATCGCATATCCGTTTTTGTGTGCCTGCGCGATTCCGCCGAATCCGATCAATGCCGCTTTCAACATAATCGTTTCCTCCCTCACTTAAAGCAATACTTTTTTCAGGAAATCACGGGTCTCAAGAATATCCGCTGTCTGCTGATCGCCCGAAATTTCGCGTTCGATGATATAGTTGCCCTGATAGCCGACCGCTCTGAGCTGTTTAACAACCTCGGGGATGTTGGCAAGCCCCTCGCCAACCTTGACTTCGGTTCCCAGAATTTTACCGTTCGTAGGATAAAAGCCGTCCTTGATGTGGGTGTCTCTGACATACTTACCGAACACTCTTACAGCATCGGCGGAGTTGCCCTTGCCGTACAGAATCAGGTTTGCGGTGTCCATGTTGATTCCCACATTGTCCATCCCAAGCTCCTCGATGACGCGGAGCAGTGTGATGGGCGTTTCCTGCCCGGTTTCAAACAGGAAATCGATTCCCAACTCCTTGAAGCGGGTGACGATGCGGCGAAGAATCGCAATGATGCCCCAATATTCGGGATCGCACAGATTCTCGGGCAAAAATCCTGCGTGCGTTGCAACCTGCCGAACATGGATTTTGACGGCAAATTCTCCCGCCACGATCAGTTCTTCCGCTCTCTTCATCCGATAAGCGGGAGGAACCAGACCAAGCGTTACGGGACCGCCGCTGAAGTTCCACTCCGCAGGGCCGGACCAGCCTGCCCACAGAGTCGAAACCTCGATGCCGGTTTCCGCAACCGCCGCATTGATTTCTTCGGCATGACGGTCCGAATAGTACCCGACATCCCACACCACGAGCTGGCAGCATTCAAAGCCCAGCTCCTTCAGGCGCGCCATTTCCTTCCGGAGATCAACGCCTTCGCTCAATGAAATTAAAGTTCCGATTTTATTCATGCTATCACTTCCTTTTCCGATTTTCAGAGGGGTTGTGACACCCTGGGTACCGCCGTGCGATTGCGCGGGTTTCCGCCGCAACCGTCGGAGCGGAAGAAGGGGGATTTATGAAAGATCCCCCTTCTTTTTTTTTTTCATACGGTCATATCGCGCCCTTTTCCGGTAAGTCCTTCAAAATCATGCCGGAAGGCTTCGACTGCCGCGTCCACCGTCGGGTTGCAGATCATCTTTCCGATCACATCGGGCTGGATGGTTGCCGCGTCGATTCCCGCTTCGGCAAGCGACATCACCTGCGAAACATTCTTGAAGCTTGCCGACAGCACCTGCGTTTTGTAGCCGCCCGCGCGCAGGAGCGTCTGAATCTGCTTGGTCACTTCCACGCCGTCCGCACCGGTGTCATAGATGCGGTTGACATAGGGCGCAACATAGTCCGCCCCCGCCTGCGCCGCAAGATAAGCCTGCGCCGCCGTGTAGATCGCAGTTGCCGTAACATTGTAACCGTCCGCCTTCAGGGCTTTGATAACCTTCAGACCGGTCTTGGTCACGGGGACCTTGATGTAGGTGTTCTTGCCGAGCGCTTCGGTAATCGACTTTGCTTCCTTCAGCATCGTCTCAAAATCCGCGGAAATCACCTGCACATGCAGATCGGCATCCTTGCCGAGGAAAGCACGGATCTGACCGAGAACCTCGTAAGGCGCAATGCCGGACTTCGCCAGAATGCTCGGGTTGGTGGTTACCCCGTCACAGGCGAGGTGCTCATAGCAGTCCCGGATAACGCCGAGATCCGCCGAATCCACAATAAATTTCATGTTATTGCCTCTTCTTATTCTTAACTCTTGACGCTTGTCCGACGCTTATCTCTTCAGCTGCAGATCGTAGTGCAGATCGTAAGCCTTTTCTTCGTCGGTGAACTTATGCAGGGTGTTGATGACCTCGCCGTTGTTCCACTTGCGGTCCTCTTCCAGCTCTCCGGTGGTACCCATAACGGTCACATTCAGCTGACGGTGACGCGCTCTGACCTGGTCCCAGTCGATGAAGTAGATGTGTGCGAATTCGCCGCCGTCCAGAACGCCGTCCTTAATGGTCATCGTCTCGCTTCTGCCGAAGAATACCGAGCGCAGATGTCCGTCGGTGTTCATGCTCGTGAAGTCGCCCGGCTCATTGACATATCTGCCGAACTGCGCGTGGATCGGACCGGGGTGACGGTACTGATGCTCTTCGCGGAAATCCGGAACGAGCTTGCGCATGATGTCGAGCAGGTCGTGCTGGAGGAACTCCAGATCAAACGAGTCGATGTCATGCGAGCATTCCTGAACCATAACCGAGCAGGTGGTGTGGTGGGACGCGATGCAGACGGTTCCGTTCTTCACGCCGGAAGCCTTGACGATCTCCATGATTTCCTTCGACACATCGTGGAAGGTGGGGATCCAACCCCGAGACTGCAGTTCCAATTCCTTCTGATAAACCTTGAATTCCATTTTCAGATTCTCCTTTTTTTATAAATGTAATCAGTTATGATCTCAGCCGTTCAGCCGTTTTCCGACCGCGCCGTGCGGATGGATGATGGCAAACTCTTCGTTGCGGAAGCCCGTTGCTTCCAGAACCGCAACCTGAAGCGCGTCGAAGATGGCGCAGGTTACGGCAAAGCTGGTTGTTCCCTGGCAGTTGTAGGGGTCGCACTCACGCGTTACCTTCATGGCAAGAACAATGTCCGCTTTCTCCGCCAGAGGCGACGAAAGATTTTCGGTTACGGCAATGACGGTCACGCCTTTTCTGCGGCAGATGTCGGCAATCGGCATCAGCTCGTCGGTTTTGCCCCCCCGCGACGCGAGAAGCATGACATCGCCGCTCTGCAAAAAGCCCATGCCGCCGTGGACCGCTTCGGCGGGAGAAAGGAAGCGGGCGGGACGCTCGATACAGCACATCAGATGCGCAAAATGGCGGCAGGCAATTCCCGTATGCCCGCATCCTGCGGCGGCAATACGCGGCGCTTTGGAAAGCACCTCTACCGCACGCCCGAACGCTTCCGCATCCAACACCTTCGCGGTCTCGGCAAGCGACTCCGCCTCGATCCGGAAGGTCTCCATGGCGTCGGTCAGTATCTGTTTTTCCATATCCGTTGTCTGGCTCCTTACAGAAGGGTTTTCAGCGCGTTCAGAACGCCGGAAATATCAACATCCGAATAAATCAACGCGGCGTGGTGAATGCCGCCCACGCGGCTGTATGCCTCCAGAAATTCCGGCAGAGGCATATCCGGGCGGAACCAGCCGGACACAATGTCATTCTGCTTGTTGTCGCGCGGCGTGTAAAGCATGGTGCCGGTAGCCGAGAACAGTCCGTAGCCCTCTGCCTGCGGATTCAGGCTGAGGTAGGTCACCTTTCCGGGACGGAACGGAGAGAGCAGGATGGCGGGGTTGGACGCATCGCCGAAGCTGAATTCCTTCTCGCTCATCACCGGCTTTGCTTCCGGAACGGAAAGTCCGACATTGTATTCTCCCATATGGCTCATAAAGAGCGAGCCGTCCTTCCAGTCGGGGCAGAAGATCTCGGTAAAGGAAACTTCGTCAAAGGCTTCCATCAGCGCCGAAACGAACGCGGCGGTCAGCACATCGCCCTCGCCCGCGTAACCGATTCCGCGCTCCATGGCAAGGCTTGCCTCGGCAAACGGCATGGTCGGGAAAGAGGTCCCGTTCCGCGCCGCTTTGAAATTCATGCTGAAAGCATCCAGCTTTTTGTCTGCCAGCCACTTGCGCACCGCAAGGGAAACGCGCGTGGAAAAGTCGTAGACTTCGCGCGGGACCTTCATCTCAAACCGCTCGGAATTGGCGGCATACTCCGCGTCGATTTCTTCCTGCGTTACGGAATCAAGGTAGGTGTAGTCCTGCAGGTCATACGGAACGACCTCCAGACCGATCGTTTCACGCAGCGTTTCAAACGGGATTCCGAAATCTCCCATGCCGACAAACGGATCACCCACAATGCCGACGCGGGCTTTTGACAGCTTGTGACGAATGACGGCTGCCTTTGCAAAATCGGTCACTCTGCGGCAGAGCGACGGATACTCCGGGTTCTTCTCGTTGAGGAAGCCCGCAACCACCTCAAACTGCCGTCCTCTGCGGCAAAGCAGATTGGAGAGGTCCATCACGCCCTGTACGCCGTGGTTGTAGAGCATCCCCTCGGTGTAGGAATACGGCTTGAATTCGTAATCGTAGGTCGTATCCAGCATCAGCAGCGGGAGATTGGTCGAGCAAAGCGCATCAATGGATTCCAAAGAGGGCGAATACGCCGCGTGCAGGGTAATAATCAGGTCGACATCGGCATCGGTAAAGCTCTTTACCGCCGCCTCGAACTCCGGCTTTACCCGGCAGACCGGCACCTTGACCAGCTCCAGCCCCATAGCCTCCAAGCGCTCGGAAACCTCCGCAACATGGCGGTCAACGGTCTTGCGCATGAAGGGCGTGCTCTCATCATAAGTCAGGATGTAAAGCGGAAGGAACCCGACTTTCGGTTTTCTTTTCATGGTGTATTACCTCATTCCCCGATAACCATCACCTGCACGGTGCGTTCCCGTGCGCGGGTCTGGTCGAAATCGATAAAGTAGATGAATCCGAACTCGCCGAGGTCCATCTGACCGTCCTCAACCACGATCGTCTGGCTTCTGCCGATGATCGAGGAACGCAGATGTGCGTCGGTGTTATGACAGCCGCGGTTGTCCTCGCCGTGTTCCTCGGCAAAAACCAACGCCTCGTGGCCGGGATGCAGGTACATTCCCTCGCTTCTCTGGGTCGGGATCCAGTCCTCCATCACATTGATCAGGTCCTGCTGGAGCGTTTCCAGTCCGGTCATGGACTTATCGAACGCACACTCCTGCGTGATGACGCTGCAGGTGGTGTGATGGGAGTAAACCACAACGATTCCGTTTTTGATTCCGGATTCGCACAGGGTCTCTTTCGCCTGCTCGGTGACATTGTGGAAGGTGCATACCTTATCGTTCGACTGTACTTTGTACTTTTTACGGAATACCCTTTCAGTTCTTTCCTTTCTTCAGATCATCTGCGGCACGGCGTGTCGCGGCAATCAGCTCGTCGATCTGGTGACGGGCACCGCCCCACATAGCAAAGCGGCCCTGATCCTGGTAGTACTTGCAGACCTGAGTGCCGAGATGACGGCTGCCGGAGTGGACTACGAGATACAGTTCACCATTCTCGCCGCGGTCGACTTCTATAAAATGGTTGCCGCCGCCCAGCGTACCGATACTGCGCTTTGCGCGCTCAACGGAAACACAGGGAGAGCAGCGCAGCCGGTGAAGGTCGATCTCACCGTTGAGCGGGTGCTCGTCCTTGCGGATATTCTG
>CAKSUH010000080.1 GCA_934500855.1 uncultured Eubacteriales bacterium | reverse complement strand
GAGCTGAACCAGGCACTGAAGCGCAATGTGATGGACAATATGTGGCTCGGTCGCTTCCCGACCGTGGCACGCGGACTTCCCTTTACAAGTGAAAAAAAGATGTACCAAGCGACCAAGGAGCTGTTTGACCGCCTCGGCGTGAATGTGGACCCGCGGACCGTGATGAGCAAAATGCCCGTGTCCCAGCGCCAGATGGTGGAAATCGCAAAGGCAGTCTCCTACAACGCGAAGGTCATTGTATTCGATGAACCGACCTCCTCGCTGACCGAGGACGAGGTGGAACACCTGTTCCGTATCATCAATATGCTGCGTGACGAAGGCTGCGCGATTATCTATATCTCGCACAAAATGAAGGAAATTCTTGAGATTTCGGACGAGGTTACGGTCATGCGCGACGGAAAGTGGATTGCCACGCGTGACGCAAAGGGGCTGACGACCGACGAAATCATCAAGCTGATGGTTGGACGGGAACTGACCAATGTCTATCCCCCGAAAACCAACAAAGCAGGCGATGTGCTTCTGAAAGTGGAGCATATGACTGCCATGTACAACAAACTGAGCGATGTTTCGTTCCAGGCACGGCGGGGCGAGATCATCGGTATCGCCGGGCTGGACGGCTCCGGCAGAACCGAATTGCTCGAAACGCTTTACGGAGTCGCAACACGGAAGGAAGGAACCATTACGCTGGACGGTCGCGTTGTGCGGAACCGTTCGTCGAGGGAGTCCATCCGCAACGGGTTTGCGCTTCTGACCGAAGAGCGGCGCGCCACGGGCATCTTCGGAATTCTGAACATCCGTGAAAACGCTACAATCTCCAGTCTTGACAAATATCGCGTCGGTCCGTTTTTAAGCGAAAAGAAACGGCGCGAAAGCACCGACCAGGTCATCCGATCCATGCGCGTCAAAACACCGAATCAGGAAACGAAAATCCGTTCCCTCTCGGGCGGAAACCAGCAGAAGGTCATTCTCGGACGCTGGCTTCTGACAGAGCCGACCGTGCTTCTGCTCGACGAGCCGACGCGAGGCATTGATGTAGGTGCCAAATACGAAATCTATCAGCTGATTATCGACCTTGCCGCAAAGGGCAAAACGGTTATCATGGTTTCAAGTGAAATGCCCGAGCTGCTCGGCGTATGCGACCGGATTCTGGTGATGTCCGGCGGACGGCTGGCAGGAGAGGTCAACGCCGAAACGGCAACGCAGGAAGAGATCATGGCTCTTGCCGCAAAATTTGCATAACGGAGGAAAAACGGAATATGCCAACCGAAACCATCAAACGCAAAAACCGCCTGACACTGTGGTTTGAAAAGTTCCGCGCGCAATCTGCGGCGGACAAGCGCAGGACCATCACGGACCTGCTGTTCAACAACGCCATGTATATCATCATCTTTATCGCAATCATCTATGTTGCGATTCGTGTACCGGCGTTCCTTTCCATGTCGTCCATCGTCAACATCATTTCCCTGACCGCCGCGAAACTGCCGATCGCACTCGGTATCGGCGGAGCAATCGTTCTGACGGGAACCGATATTTCCGCAGGTCGTGCGGTGGGACTTACCGCCTGCAGTGCCGCGTCGCTCCTGCAGATGACGACCTACTCCAGCAAACTGTTCCCGAACCTCGGAGTCATGCCGCTTCCGGTTGTGATTCTGATCGTTCTTGCCGTGGGCGCGCTGATCGGATTGGTCAACGGCTTCTTCGTGGCAAAATTCAAGCTCCACCCCTTTATCGTAACCCTTTCGACCCAGCTCATTCTGTTCGGTCTGATCCTGATGTACCTGATGATCGGCGGAAACAACGGACAGACGCTTTCGGGTCTGGATCCCTCCTACACGAACTTCGTGCGCGGCACGCTGTTCACCATCGGCGGCGTTGCGGTCCCCCGCTATGTGCTCTATGCAATCATCCTGACCGCGCTGATGTGGGTCATCTGGAACAAAACCAAGTTCGGTAAAAATATGTTTGCGGTCGGTTCCAATGAGGAAGCCGCGAATGTTTCGGGCGTAAATGTGTTCTGGACCATTATTCTGGTGTTCGTTCTCGCAGGCATGATGTACGGCATCACGGGCTTTATCGAAGGCGCCCGTATCTCCTCCATCGCCGCGAATACGGGTCTGAACTACGAATCGGACGCGATTGCAGCCTGCGTTATCGGCGGCGTCTCCTTTGTCGGCGGTACCGGTAAGATCAGCGGCATCGTGGTCGGAGTATTCCTGCTCCAGATTATCTTTGTCGGACTGAACTTCCTCTCCGTTGACCAGAATATGCTTTATGTCATCAAGGGTCTGATCATTCTCTTCGCCTGCGCAATCGATATGCGGAAATACCTGGCGAAGAAGTAAACCATCCGGCACTATTACAGCCGAGCGAAAGGAGGGTTGACCGTGGAACCCGAAAAGCAGACCGAAAATCAGGAAAAAGAACAAGAATCAGTCCAATTCAAGCGCAAAGGCGGGCTGTATGCAAAAGTCAAAATGTCCGTGCGGACCGCCAACATTCTGGTTGCCGTACTTGCAGTCGTTCTGGTGGGTGCGTTGCTCTTCGTAATCTCCCACAACGGATTCACGGTCAGCTTTGAGACAAACGGCGGTACCGAGGTTGCAAGCGTGCGGGTCCTGCACGGAGAAAAAGTTCCGCAAAAGCAGGTTCCGACCCGCGAAGGCTATGTATTCACCGGTTGGTACACCGACCGTGCCTGCTCCTCCCCTTGGGATCTTGAGGCAGATACGGTAAGCGGCAGTCTGACCCTTTACGCCGGCTGGACGGAGAAGTAGAAGAAGGCAGAAACCGCGCTTCCGCGTCTTTCCCGCCCAACTTCCCTGCCCGTCATCCACCGATTCTGAGAATAATACTTATTCCAATGAAATCGGCAGATGTCGGGCAGGGTTCTTTTCGTTTTACGGAACCGGGAAAATCCGCGCCGCTTCATGCGACGGTCCCCTCTTCCGCTCTTTTATCGCATCTCCCGCAAGCGGAAGCCTTTTCCTCTTTTTTTCCCTTCGGGTGTTGCTTTTTTACGAAAAAGATGGTATAATAGCTATGAAAGATGAGCAATCCGTCAAAGGAGGAACTGACATTGCATTATACCGTCCTTGTAGTGGATGACGAACAGGATCAGCGGCAGGCAATTATCGAGCGCGTGCGGTGGGCAGACGCGGGATTTGAGGTTGTGGGAGAAGCGGAAAACGGCGTGGAAGCGCTGGACCTGGTTGAATCTCTTGAGCCGGACCTGATTCTGACCGATATCCGGATGCCGATGTTCTCGGGTCTGGAGCTTGCGAGGCGGGTGCGGGAAGTGCGTCCCGCAACGCAGATCGTAATCCTCAGCGGCTACGAGAGTTTTGAGTATGCGCGCGAGGCAATCAATTACAACATCGTCAGCTACCTGCTCAAGCCGATCTCCTCGGACGAGCTGTCGGAGGCGCTTTTTGACATCCGGCGGAAAATGGACGAGCGGCTGGGACAGCTGATTCCGACCAAGGATCCCGATGCGGAAGCCCAGCTGAGCCGCCTGCGGGTCAACGAATTTCTCCTGCCGCTGATTCTCGGCGTCAACGAGTTGAAGCAGGACAACGCCGACCTGCTTGCGGGCGCACGGGAACTCGGAATCGTTCCGCCCGATATTGCCGAGCCGCGCTTCTGCATTCTGGTATCGAAATTCAAGAGCGCGAACGGCAGTTATGTTGCAAACAACCGCCATGCCGAATTCATCGGCAATCTGTTTGCGCGCCACGGTGTGCATACCGAAAATCTCATCGCCTATCACCGTGCGGTCACGCTGGTGGTCGACGACGGAAGCGGCACGCTTTCCAATCTTCTGGAGCTTCCGCTGACAGAGACCGTGCAAACCGCCCGCCGTGTGCTTTCCGAGCATTGCACCATCGGCGTCAGCCGTGCCTTCTCCGGCTTTTCCGAATGCTCGAGCGCGTACTTTCAGGCTGTTACCGCGCGGCGCTATACCTCGGACGGCGCGGGCGACATCCGCTTCATCGGCGACGAAGAAAAGAAGGAAGAACTTGCCATCGACCAAGCCGAAAAGACCGGTGTCATGCTGGAACAGCTGCTCAAGGTCGGCTCGGAGGAACAGCTTTCCGATTTCATTGAAAACCTGTACCGTTCCGGCACGCGGGAAAACGCCAATCTGCTGGTGATCCAGATGATTGCAACGGTCTGCCGCGTGGTCAGCTCGGTCTCGGACCGTCCGGACGCGCTCAGCCTGCTTGCCACCAATCCGCTTTTCTCACGCATCACCGCAAACAGCACCGAGGAGGCAGCAAAACTGGAGATCCTCGATTTCTGCGGGCGAGCGCAGGCGCTGATCACCCAATCCCGAAAGCGTGAATCCGAAGTGCTGTGCGACCGCGTGGTCCGCATCATCGATGAACGCTTTTCCGATGAAAGTCTGTCGTTGGTCGGGGTCAGCAACGAGTTGGCGGTCAGCCCGAACTATCTCAGCGCGCTCATCAAAAAGGTGCGGAAAAAGAATTTCATCACGCTGCTGACCGAGCGGCGGATGCAGGCGGCGCGCGATATGCTGCTCTGCTCCAATATGAAGATTGCGGAGATCACCGAGCGTTGCGGCTACAGCGACCAGCATTATTTCAGCTATTGTTTCAAAAAATTCTACGGGGAATCCCCCAACCGTATCCGTCAGAATACGGTCGGAGGGCAACCGTAAGGGAGGTCCGATATGCAAACCGAAGCAAAACCGCATCGCCATCCGACGGTCCGACTGCGCACCATCACGCTTCTGTCGGTCACGCTCGCCCTGCTGATCTCGGTTGGCGTATGTATTGCGGTATTCACAAGCGTTTACAGCAAAACCGTTCTCCGCGATGCGCAGGTGAACGCCGTTCAGGCAGTTGAGCAGACCGCAACGGCAGTCGGAAACAGTCTGGACAGCATGAAAGCCAAACTGACCGCCATCAGCGGCATGGTGCGGGAATGCAAGACCGCCGAGGAGTTTTCGGCACGGATTTCCGCACTGACTGCGGTCGAACGCGAGATTTTTGCCGTCACGGTTTATGACAGCGACGGCGGAATCACGGTCACCGTCGGAAGCGGGGACAAGCGCAAGGAAGCCCCTCTGCGCGACCTCTCTTTTGACCGCGAACTGTTTGAATCCGCCACCGATTTTGCGCTTTCCGCCCCCCATGTTCAGACGCTCTTCGAGGGCGTTTACCCGTGGGTCGTCACGCTTGCGGTGCGCACGGAGGAGCCTGTTTTTTCCACCGGAGCCTACATCGCGATCGACTTCGGCTTTTCGGAACTTGCGGGCTATATCGACAGGGTCGGCGTTGGCAGACACGGCTATTGTTACCTTGTCAACAGCGCCGGGGTCCCGGTTTACCATCCGCAACAGCAACTGATCTTTTCCGATCTGTGGAGTGAGGATTCCGAACGCGTTGCCTCCTTTTCGGACGGTGTTCACACCGAACGCGGGCGGATCTATACCGTCCGCACCGCCTCGGACAGCCGCTGGCGCATTGTGGGCGTCAGCTTTACGGACGAAATCGCGATTGCGCGGCGGACCCAGATTCTCCGAAGCATCGCCGTCTCGCTCGGCTGCTGTTCCGTCATTCTTTGCGCGGTGCTGTTGGTCTATTCCCGTCTTGTCAACCGCCCGGTCCGCGAATTGGCAAACGCCATGGAGCGCTTTGAAGCCACGGCGAACCGATTCCGTTACGAGGGCAGTCAGACCGGCATTGCCGAGCTGCAAACGCTTTCCGACAGTTTTGTGCATCTGACCGCGCGGGTCACGGAGCTGATGGAACAGATCCGACGCGAGGAAACAGAGCTTCGCAAAACCGAATTGAAGGCGCTTCAGGCGCAGATCAATCCGCATTTCCTTTACAACACGCTGGACTCCGTTCAGTGGATGTGCGAGCGCGGAAAAACCGAGGACGCCGCGCGGATGGTGCGGGCGCTTGCAAAGCTGTTCCGCATCAGCATCAGCCGCGGGCACGAACTGATTCCGCTCTCGGATGAGTTGGAACACGCAAGAAGCTATCTGGTGATTCAGAGCTTCCGTTACCGCGATCAATTTTCCTATCGCTTTGAAGTCGACGAAAGCCTCGGACACTATCTGTGCAACAAAATCACGATTCAGCCGCTGATCGAAAACGCCATTTACCACGGCATTGACCGCATGGTGGACGAGGGCGAGATTGTCATTTCGGTCCGCGAAGCGACCGACAATCCGAACGACATTCTCATCACGGTATCCGACAACGGCGTCGGAATGACGCCCGAGCAATGCCGGAAGATTCTGCAAAAAGCACGGAGCGATTCCGGCGGCATCGGCGTCAAGAATGTCAATGACCGTCTGAAAATCCGCTTCGGCGAGCGCTTCGGCATCACGCTGGAAAGCGAGCAGGATGTCGGCACGGTTGTAACCGTCCGCATCCCGAAGATCACCGACGAGGAGGAACAGCCATGAAACAACACCGGAAACAAACCGCATTCCTGCTCGCGCTCACTCTGCTTCTGCTCGTTCTGCCCTTCACCGCCTGTCGCGGAACCGGAAACGCACCGCCGCAAATCGCGGTCATCGTGAAAGCGGTCGATTCGGACTTCTGGCATGCCGTGCGAAGCGGCGTGGAAGCGGCGGCAACCGAATACAATGTTACGGTAACTTTTGAAGGCCCCGAAAACGAGGAGGACTACGAAACGCAGAACCGCCTGATTGCGGATGCAGTCAAACGCGGCGCGGATGTGATTGTTCTTTCCGCCATCGACTACGATAAAAACGCATCGGCAGTGAACGATGCCGTGCGCAACGGCACAAAAGTGATTGCCATCGACAGCAATGTCAACAGCACGCTGATCAGCCGCTTTATCGGAACCGACAACTACGAGGCGGGCGTTGCGGCGGCACGGGCAGCGGTGGACTTCACGCCTGCGGACGGCGCAAAAATCCGCATCGGTCTTGTCAATTACATGAGCGATACCGCCAACGGACGGCGGCGCGAAGAAGGGTTCCGCAACCACATTGCCGGGATTGCGAATGCGGAAATTGTTGCAACGGTCACCGCCGACAGCAACGAAGCAAGCGCCACCGCGTGCGCAAAACAATTGCTTTCCTCCCATCCCGAAATCAATGTATTGGTCGGGTTCAACGAATGGATGACGCTCGGCGTCGGAAATGCCATCCGCGAGTTTGCCTGCTCCGGACGCGTCCGCGGAGTCGGCTTTGATT
>CAKSUH010000079.1 GCA_934500855.1 uncultured Eubacteriales bacterium | reverse complement strand
TCTTTCAAGAAGGTTCTGAGTGGGGTGCGGGGGCAAGCCCCGCGACCTTCCGCCCGAAAAAAGTCGAACGATTTTTTCGGAGGCGACTTGATGCGACTGATTTTGCACGGCATGTATGGTAGAATATGGGAAAGAACTGCGGACAGGCAGGAAGGATGTGAAAAAATGCTTCAAAACGGCAGACAGGTCAGCTATGAGGAGCACGGGGATGCGCTGGTTGTCCTGATACGGGGGGAGATTGACCACCACACGGCAGTTGCGGTCCGGGCGGGCGTGGACGATGTGCTGGCAACAAGACAGCCCGAACGGGTTTTTCTGGATCTTTCGGGCGTGGATTTCATGGACAGTTCGGGACTGGGACTGATCATGGGACGGTTTGCGCTCGTCCGCCGCTACGGCGGGAAACTGGCGGTTGCGGATCCGAGCGCGGCAGTGCTGAAAATGATGCGGCTGGCGGGGATGGAAAAAATGATTCCGATCAAATATACCAAAAAAGGGAGATGCTGAAAATGGGAAGAAATACGGTGGATTTTACGGCGGAGGTGGAAAACGAACTCTGCATGACCCTGCCGTCGCTGTCGGTCAATGAGGGGATGGCGCGGTCGGCGGTCGCGGCGTTCTGCGCACAGCTGAACCCCACGGCGGTGGAGTTGGCGGACCTCAAATGCGCGGTTTCGGAGGCGGTGACCAACTGCATTGTCCATGCCTATCGCGGCACGGTCGGAGAGATCCGCATTGCGGTCAAGCTCTGCGAGGGACGGCTTGTGCAGGTGGAGATCAGCGACCGCGGGTGCGGCATTGCGGATGTCAAACAGGCGCGGGAGCCGCTCTTCACGACCGACGCGGAGGGCGAGCGGAGCGGCATGGGGTTTACCGTAATGGAGAGCTTCTGCGATTCGGTCAAAGTGCGGAGCCGCGTGGATCGCGGAACGACGGTTGTGCTCTGCAAGCGGCTACATAAATGATGTTGCGGAGGGGCGGATATGGAACAACTGACCCGTCAGGAGCGGAATGCGTTCCTGCTTGAACGGCTTGCCGCAGGCGACACAACGGCGGAGGGAGAGCTGGTTGAAGAAAACATGGGGCTGGTCCGACATATCGCGCGGCGATTCCTTGACCGCGGTACCGAATTTGAGGATTTGGTGCAGATCGGGAGTATCGGAATGATCAAGGCGATCCGTTCCTTTTCCGTGGAGCGCGGGACGGCATTCTCGACCTACGCGGTTCCGCTGATCGTCGGAGAAATCAGGCGGCATCTGCGCGATGACGGACCCATCAAGATCAGCAGAATCTACCGTCGGCAGGGGATGTCGCTGATGCGGGAGCGGCGGCGGATTCAGACCGAGGAGGGGAGAGACCCCGACATTCGTGAATTGGCGCAGAAATGCGGCGTCAGCGTGGAGGAGGCGGCGATCTCTCTTGACGCGCTCACCCCCGTTGTTTCGCTTTCGGATTCTCTCTGCGGCGAAGAGGGAATGACGGTTGAGGGAACGGTTTCCGATGCGGAGAGCGAGCGGGAGAGCGAAGCCATCTGCGACCGCGTGGCGATTTCGCAGAGCATCGGGCAGATGCCCCCGCTCTGGCGCAGGATTGTGTTGCTCCGCTATTTCCGCAACATGACGCAGCAGCGGGTTGCGGATCTTCTCGGCTTAACGCAGGTCAAGGTTTCCCGCGAGGAAAAGAAGATTCTTGCGTTTTTGCGGGAGGAGTTATCGTAGAGAAAGACCTTGGGACGCTGTCCCAAGCCCTGCTTAGGGGACTTCTTAAGGAGAAGTCCCCTAAGAACCTTCAAGAACCTGAATTGAGAGGATTGTCCCTCCGGCTAAAGCGCGGACCTTCCGCACGACCGTTCGATAACAGGCAAATTTTTCGTTACCCCTTTACAAAGCCTCGTTTTTGTGCTATAATGAAACGAACAAACCAAAAGGAGGCTTGTACTCATGTTGCCGAATCCGTTATTTCTGAATGTGCATATGTACGGCATTATGATTGCCGTCGGAATTCTGTTTGCGTTTCTTGTGCTGTTCCGATATTCCAAAAAGCTCGGACTGCCGGGAAAGCTGACCGATCTGGTCTATTATGACGGTATCGCTTCCATCCTGCTCGGTTTCGGGTTTGCCGCGCTGTTTCAGGCGACTTACAACTACATTGAGCACCCCGAAAACGGGTTTCATCTCGGCGAGGGGATTACCTTCCTCGGCGGCATGATCGGCGGAACTGTTGTATATCTGATTATCTGGATGATCTTCCGCAAGAAAGTTCCGGGGAATCTTTACGATATTATGCCCGTGATTCCCTGCATGATAACGGTCGGGCACGCGTTCGGGCGGATCGGATGCTTCTTTGCAGGCTGTTGCTACGGCAAACCTACCGACAGCATTTTCGGCGTGCAGTTTCCGGGCGCTTATTTCGAGCGGCTCGGAAAGGTCCACCCGACCCAGCTTTACGAAGCGGCGTTCCTGTTCGTCCTGTTCGGCGTGCTGACATGGCTGCTTCTGAAAAAGAAGTTCCAATACACGATGACGGTTTATCTTGCTGCCTACGGCGTGTTCCGTTTCTTTATTGAGTTTCTGCGCTATGACGATCGCGGGCAACTCGGCAAATTCCTCACCCCCTCGCAGACAATGTCTCTTGTCTTTATCGGACTTGCCGTGCTGTCGTTCTTCCTGCAAAGAAATTATCTGAAAAACAAGCCCGCCGCAACTGCGGCTATAGGGAATGTGACGGATACTGTGAACCAATCGGAATCGGAGGACAAAACGCAGGACAATGGCGGAGAACAGTAAAGGGAAACGCCTTTTCGGCATTTTTCTCTCTATGCTGAAAATCGGCGCGTTTACCTTCGGCGGGGGATATGCGATGGTCGCTCTGCTTGAGAATGAGTTCGTATCCAAAAAAGGGTGGATGAGCAAGGACGAGTTCCTCGACCTTGTGGCGATTGCCGAATCCACCCCCGGACCGCTTGCGGTCAACAGCGCCACCTACATCGGCTACCGCGTTGCGGGCATTGTGGGGGCGGCGCTCGGAACGCTGGCTGTCTGCTTGCCGTCCTTTGCCGTGATTTTTGCAATTTCTCTGTTTTTTGACCGCTTCCTCTCCCTGCAATATGTCGATTACGCATTTCGGGGGATTCGGGTGGCGGTCATTTATCTGATTGCTTCTGCTGGGCTGAAAATGCTGAAGTCCATGGAAAAGACTCCGTTGTCGGTAACGGTCTGTGCCGCGTGCCTGTGCACGCTGGTTGTGCTGACGCTGACTGCGGTCAATTTTTCCTCGGTGTTTCTCATCCTCGCGGGCGGGGCGGTCGGTGTAATCGTGTGGCTTATCGCGCGTGTGAGAGGGCGGGGTGGGAACGCATGATTTATTTGCGGCTGTTCCTGACTTTCCTCGAGATCGGCGCGGTATCGTTCGGCGGCGGGTACGGGATGATTTCCCTGATCCGCGAAAAGGTATTGGGGTACGGTTGGCTGACCGAGGAAGATTTTCTTTCGTTCATTGCCGTCTCGGAATCCACCCCGGGACCGCTTGCCGTCAACATGGCAACCTTTATCGGCTCGTCGCAGGGCGGCTTTTGGGGTGCTTTGTGCGCAACGCTTGGCGTGGTGTTGCCTTCGTTCTGTATCATCCTGCTGATTGCGGCGCTGATGCGGAATCTGCTGAAATATGCGGGCGTGAACGCCGCGCTGGAGGGAATCCGACCTGCGGTGGTCGGTCTGATTCTCGGAACCGCGCTGACCATGGCGCTCGGAACGCTGTTCGGCTTTGCGAACCTCGGAGATTCGGTTGTTCCCGATTGGCGGGGACTTGCCATTCTCGGAATTCTGCTTCTGCTGCACGGACTGTATCGGCGGTTTCGGAGACGGGCACCCTCTCCCGTGCTGATGATCCTGCTTTCGGCAGGGCTTGGAATGTTGCTGTACGGATTAGGATAAAAAAAGAGGCATCGGCATTCGGCACGGTTCCGACGGCGGTTTTGCGCCGTCGGAACCGTGCCGTCGTTTTTTATCCGGATGTGAGAAACAGAATGTTATACTGATGCGTCATGGAATCCCAAACCGCATCGGTGACAATGCCGGTCGGTGTGAAGGAATTGCAGTGTTGAAAGGCTTTGACCGCATCCGCCGTTTCGGCGGAGAATTCTCCCGTTACCGCCACTGTTCCGATAGAGCCGTATTTCTCCTCCAGTCGGTTCAGCATATACTGAATTGCGGCAACCGCAAAGCCGCGGCTGCCCGTTTCCAGGATGCCGCCGCTTGCGGTACGGGGGAAAATATCCATCCGTTCGCGCGGACCGTTTGCCTGAAGGGAGAGTCGGTATGCGTTGTAAAGTGCTTCCCATGTGGCACGGTCCGCAATTCCGTTTACGGGAAGATCATGTGCCGCCTGAAATTCTTCAAGCGCCCGCTGCGTTGTGTAGCCGAATATGCCGTCGATGGGAGGTTGCGTCATGCCGGGGGTGTCATAGGAAATCTGCCGCAGGTAGGTCTGCAGGTTCGCAACTGCGGCAATCGGTGTGTTTTCGTTGTCCATTCAGCGCCTCCTTATTGTCCGATCGCGTAGCCGGGGTATTGCCCGTCATTCAGCCGCGCGCCGATATAAAGCGTGTCGTAAATGTCGGTTACGGCTTTCCAGACCGTTGCGTCCACCACACCTCCGTTTGCGTCGGGAAGCCCGAATTCCCGCTTGAAGGCGATGACCGCTTCCTCGGTGCGCGGTCCGAAATACCCCGTCGGATTGACGGTCGGAATCGAAGGATAGGCGCGCGCAATATAATTGAGATATTCCTGCAACAGGCGAACATAGTCCGAATCCGACCCAATGCGGAGCGGCGCTCCCGGATAGGGAACGGTCACGCCCTCGGTGTATTGCGTCGGGATTGTGCGGATAATGCCGAGGTACGCATCATAAAGCGCGTTCCAAGTCCTGACGCCGACAATCCCGTCATCGTCAAGCCCGAAGATCCTCTGGAGTGCCTTGACCGCCGCAAGCGTTTCGGAACCGAACACCCCGTCAACCGTAACGGCGGGAACGGTGTCATAGTACTGACCGACATAGTTGAGCAGGTATTGCAGATTATAGATATAGTTGCCGCTGTCGCCCTCTTTGAGCACCTCCGGAAAAATCGGCGTGACCTCGCCCTCGGGAATGCCTTCCGCGCTCAGGTCGGTCAGCTTTTTGACCCCGATATAGACATTCTGGACCGTGTACCAAGTCGATTTTCCGATGATGCCGTCCGGGTCCAGACGGAAGATTTCCTGAAAACGGCGGACCGCCGCCTCGGTATCCTCTTCAAACCTGCCGTCGGTTTCGAGAATTTTCGGGATGGAGGGGTAGTTGTTTGAAATGCGGTTCAGGCGGATCTGCACGGTCCGCACATCATCGTTGACCGTGCCGATACGAAGCGGAATCGGCGGCAGGCTCGGACCGCTTCCTGCAACGGGCGCGTTGCGAACCAGTTCGATGTCGGTGCCGTAGTAGTATTGCAGAATTTCAAACGGAGTCATCCCGCGGTTTGCAAGCGTGACCGTTCCCCATTGCGAAAGTCCGTTGCAGGTCACGGTTGTGCCGTTGCAGTACTGCGCGAACAGCGGCGCAACACTGCCCGCGCGACGGATATAGTTGTTAAACAGTTCGGAAGCGAGCCGACGGACATTTTCAAAGGTCTCCCGCCCGTTTACGAACGCCTGATCGTAGGCGGTATTGTTGGTAATGTCGAAATCGTAGCCGCGCGTGCGGTAGTATTCGGTCCAGACGCGGTTCAGCGCAAACGAAACCTGTGCGTAAATGTTGGCGCGAATGGCGTTCTCCGGCCATGTGGGGTAAATTTCGCTTGAAGCGACATTTGCGATGTAGTCAAGAAAAGGGACCGTTACATTCGCGGCGTTCGATTGCGGCGAGCCGAGATGGACGGTGATTGTTTCGGGAATGACAGGCAGGGTCGGCATGGTCGAGCTTCTCCTTTCTCGTTTCTCAAAGACCGGGATAGCCCGTTTCGGGAAAATACTGAGGGCTTTCGGGGAGAGTTCCGCCGGAACCGTCCTCGGGGAGCGGGACCAGAACGGCGGACTGCAGGGAAGTAATGCCGTCAAAAATCGGAATGCCGATGTAGCTTTGTCTGCGGTAGCCGACCAGAAATACATCGGCGCAATAACGGGCATAGGGGCGGCGCGCACCGGGGTGTTCGCTTGCGGCAGCCGGAACCGTGAGCAGAGGAACCCGGGCGGTACTGCCGTCTCTTCCGGTCAGGAGCGAAGCAACGGCGTCTCCGCGCCGGGCTGGATCGCTTTCCTGTTCCTCATCATAAGCGCAGATGTCTACCCGGGCACCTTCCAGCGGGATGGCACCCTGCGCGGTCGTAGCGCGGACGATCAGATAGCCCGTTCCCGATCCGGCGGTGTCGGGGGGTGTATTATCGGGAGTAATGTCTGGCGTCTGGGCTGTATCGGGGGTTCGGTTTTCTTCCATGTCGGGATTCTCCTTTCCTGTTCGTGCGGCAGAGGGGGAAAAACTGCCGCGGTATCGTTATCACGGTATGCGGAAAAAGGAAAATCGGTGCGTACAACCTTGACAAAGTCCTGTAAATGCGGTATAATGATAATAATATATACGGAAAGAGGAGCATTCATGAAAATACAGGAATCCGGAGAAATGTACCTTGAAACCATTTTGATCCTGTCGCAGAAAAGTCCGTATGTGCGGTCGATTGATGTGGGGGAGTATATGGGGTTCAGCAAACCGAGCGTCAGTCATGCGATGGGGCTTTTGCGAAGCGGCGGATATGTCAACATGGACGAAAACGGCTATCTGACTCTGACCGAAGCGGGTGCGGAGCTTGCCGGAAAAATTTACGAGCGACATCGGGTTCTCACGCGTATTCTGACCCTGCTCGGTGTGGACGAAAAGGTTGCCTCGGAGGACGCCTGCAAGATGGAGCACGATATCGGCGACGAATCCTTTGAAGCGCTGAAGCGCCATGTGGAGGAGATGGAACGCGGGAAGGCGTGAGCGCCGTAGATAAATCGGGGGAGCGGACGGTATAAAGGTTGGATTAAGCTTATCCCCCTCATCAGTCGCTTGCGCGACAGCTTCCCCCCGAGGGGAAGCCTTTCGTACAAAGTGCTTCTTGCTATGGATACAGCTTCAGCCTTTAGCTGAATCGGGATTGTTGTGATTTGTGAAGCGGATTTTATCCAAAGGCTTCCCCTTGGTGGGAAGCTGTCGCGCAAGCGACTGATGAGGGGGG
>CAKSUH010000078.1 GCA_934500855.1 uncultured Eubacteriales bacterium | reverse complement strand
CCAGTTGTTCAGCATGGAGGCAAGCGTCCGCAGCAGCTTGGTGGCGATCACCAGAAACAGCACCAGAAGAATCGCGCCCGCAAAGGTCCCGTTTGTATCGATGACCTCATCGAAGAGAAAGCCGCCCGAATGGGAGGGCGCAATGATTCCCGTTGCGGTCAAAAGGACAAGGGACGCCAACAGAGCCGCAAGACTTCCGCGATATGCCGAGAAAAACTTCCATGTCCTGCGAAACAGCTGTCCGCGCTTGACGCAGTGCGGGCAGATTCGTTGATTCGGGTTGGGATACCGCATTCCGCAGACGGGGCAAAAGCGCGCTTCCGGCAGGTCGGCAGGGTCAACCTCCGGCGTCTCGCCGCGCGCCAGCTTTTCCGCATAGCGGGCAAACAGGCGGACCGACTCCAGACAGCTGTTGGTAAACAGCGCAAAAAGAACAGTCTCCCCCTCAAAATCGGCAACAAGGACCGCCGTGGAGCGTCGTTCCTCCACGGCAAACCCGCCGACCTCCGTCAGGGGATACTGTTCGGTTTTTTCGTTTTTCCAGACACGCTTTCCGTCCTGCGTCTTTTCTTCGTGCCCCGTCAGCACATAGACGGCGTTACGGTCTGCCAGCAGTCCGATCTCTGCGGGCTTGCCGCTTCGGTCCCGGTCGACAAAGCAGGCAAGCTCCAACCGTTCCGCATCAATCCCGACGGCAGACAGCGCCGCCTCAAAGCCTTCGGGCATCCGATCCATACACAGCACAGGTTTCTCCTTTCCCGAATCGACAGCCGTCAATTCCCGATTCTCCGTGCAAATCGGCAATCGGCGGTCATCGCGGCAATTCCGTCAGTCCTTTTGTGTGCCGACGCCGCCCCGTCCCGTCGACGGAAACGCGCCGCAAACCGACTCGGTTACATCGGTCAGCAGACCGTTGAACAGTATAAACAGCACCATTGACAGCGCAAACTGAATCAGCCAGATCCAGCCGTAGCGCGGTTGCAGGAAAACCTCCGCGATTTTTGCACCTGCGGAAAGCACCGTGAACAGCAGGATGAGGGTTGCCTGCCTGCGCCGCGCCCGCATATCCCGCTCGGCGCTCATGCGGGAGATCGCATCCTTCCCCGCCGCATAGCGACTTGCCATCCGCATCACGCAGAGCAGAACGCAAGCGACAAACAGCGCGGTCAGAACCGTTTCGACCGCGGCAAGCACGCAAACCGGAAAATACCGCTCATATGCCTCGGGATCCATAAGCGACGCCTTCGGCACATAGTCCCGCAGATACCGCACATTCAGAAGGGTGCGCGGGATTCCGACCACCGCAACCGACAGCCCGATGCCGACCAGCGTGGAGCTTCCCTGCATCAGATTCCCGAGGATGAAGCAACCGCACAGCACCACCATCACGCTACCCCAATCGGGCAGAAATTCGTAGTACAGAAGCGACAGGTTCACCGACAGCAGAATTCCGACCCGTAAAAAGGCAAAACCCGCTCCGACGCGCCGCCGCAACAGCAGACCCGTGTCCGGCAGGACCTCCCGCTCATATCTTGCGCGCAGGCTGTCCAACCACGGCGTCTCCCGTCTCCACACGCCGAAAAAGCGCCACCAGTATACGAGAAATGCCAGTCCCGCCGTGCCCGAAACGGTTGCCGAAACGACACGGAAAAGATCGCGGAAGCGATAGAGCGCCGTATTGTAAATTCCTTCCTGACGGAACACCGACAGGACGGTCAGTTCCGGAAGGACGGTCATCGTTTCATGCAGGATCAGGAACACAACGGTAACGGTTGCCATTCTGTCGCACAGACTTCTGCCGCGACGGTTCGGCGTTGCCAGTCCGTTCCGCGCCCCGCCGCACTCCGAAAGCGCGGAAATCCCGCGCCAGAAACTGCGGAATGCGGGCAAAAGGAAACACAGATCCAGCACCGCAAACGAAAAGGCAAAAAGCAGGGTCCAGACCGGGGTTTCGTAAGGGTTGAGTTTATCGCTGGTGTTCCCGAGAAAAACGAAAACCAGAAGCTCCGCCGCAATACGCGCAAGGCTCACCCACAGCATTCTGCGAAAGCCCTGCTGCGCCTCGGCAACCGAATCGTTCATATCCGCCAGCGCGGAAATACCGACCGATATAAGCAGCCATCCGATAATGTCGGGCAGAAGATCCGCCACGCCGACAATCGGATCCCACAGGAAGCAGATTCCGAGCACAATCCAAAGGAAGCCCATTGTTTTTTCTTTATACATCAGCTTTTTCCTCCGGAATTTCGGTTTTTCCGCTCGCGCCGTCTCCGCAGGTCCTCCTCACGCGAGGCACGGGTACTGTCCGCCGCGCGTTGAAAATTGCCGGCAAACCGCTCGCCCATCCGATTGAGAAACGCCCAACGGTAGGGCTTCGGCGTTTGATCCTCATCCCCTGCCGGACAGATGTTCTTGCAACAGGAAATCAACAGGCAGAGATCGCAAATCCGCCAGAACAGAAGGAAAACCGTCAGCGGCGCGCCGAAATATGCCGCCGCAGTCTCCGTCAGCGCCAGTCTGCAGACCAGAAACAGCGACACATAGCCGACCCCGATAACCGAATCGAACACCGCGCTCTGCACGAGTCTCGGCAGATCCACGCTTCTCGCGATGACTGCGATGGCATAATACCCCGCAAAGTGAAAGACCACGGTAAGCCCGAAGTCCACCCATGCCATTACCGCTTCCGCGCCTGCCGACAGGAACGGGACATCCCATGCGAACACCGCGCCCCATTCCGCAAGCATTTCATAAACGGTAACCGGCAAAAGCGCCAGTACCGCCGCCAACGGGACGCGGAACGCCGTGTTGTATTTGCACAGCTCCCATACCCCCCGAAGAATCATGATATATCCCAGCAGACATACCAGAAATTTGATATTCAGCATTCCGCCGACAGCCGACAGCAAAAAGGAGACCACATACCCCAGGAACAGCCATCCGAAGCCCATATCCGCAATCTCCTTTCTCTGTTGAATGTTGAATTACTGCCGCTCCTGCGAATTTCCGCGCATACAGCAGTTTTTGTACTTTTTCCCGCTTCCGCACGGGCAGGGATCGTTTCTTCCGACCGTTTCCTTTGCCGCCGCGGGCGTATTCTTTTTCACAACGGGGCGTTTCTTCTCGCCCCCCTCAAAGCCCTCTGTAATCGGCTTTGCAATCTGCACCCTGCGGATGGTCTCCTGCGGGCGCGGCACGACCGTGAGGATCATGCGGACCGTATTTTTACGGATGTCCTCCACCATGCCGTCAAACATCTCCGCGCCGCGAATCCGATACTCGGTAACGGGATCTCTTTGCGCGTAAGCCTGCAAGCCGACATTGTTTTTCAGGTCCTCCATCGTGTCGATGTGTTCCATCCACGCCGAGTCGACATTCCGAAGCAGGATCGCACGCTCCACTTCGCGGAACACCTCTTCGCCGAACAGCGCTTCCTTCTCATGATAGCGGTCCAGCGCGCGGTTCGTCAGCCGCTCGGTCAGTTCCTCGCGGGTCAGCGTCTTCAGTTCGTCCCCGTCAAAGCGGAAATCGTCCTCCGTGGTCAGCCAGCCGAGGAAGTGCGCGCGCAAGCCCTCGAGGTTCCACTCATGCGCAGGCGTGTCTCCTCCCGTGAAGAAATGCACCGTATCGGCAACCGGCTCGGAAATCATGCGCTGAATGGGTGGAGAAATGTTCTCGCCGTCCAGCACCTGACGGCGCTGGTTGTAAATCAGCGTTCTCTGCTGATTCATCACATCGTCATAGGACAGAACATACTTTCTTCTCTTGAAGTTTGCCGCCTCGATACGCTTCTGCGCACGCTCGATGGCGTTGGACAGAATCTTTGCGTCAATCGGCATATCCTCGGGCATTTTCAGCGCTTCGACAATGCCCTGGAAACGGTCGGTACCGAACAGGCGCATCAGATCGTCCTCCATAGAGAGGAAAAACTTCGATTCTCCCGGGTCGCCCTGCCGTCCGGAACGCCCGCGCAGCTGGTTGTCGATCCGACGGCTTTCATGCCGCTCGGTGCCGAGGATGAAGAGTCCGCCCGCCGCCTTGACCTTTTCCGCTTCGGGTTCGATTTTTGCGCGGTGCTTCTCCGTCAGTTCGCGGAACAGCTTCCGCGCCGCAATCAGCTCCTCGTCATCGGTGTCGGTCATACCCGTGCACCGCGCGATATACTCCTCGGAAATGCCCTTTGCGCGCATCTCCTCTTTCGCCATGAATTCGGGGTTACCGCCCAGCAGAATATCGGTTCCGCGCCCCGCCATGTTGGTGGAAATCGTCACCGCGCCGAGCTGACCCGCCTGCGCGACAATCGCCGCCTCTTTCGCATGGTATTTCGCGTTCAGCACCGTGTGCGGAATGCCCGCGTCACGGAGCATTTTGGAAAGCTCCTCGGATTTGTCGATGGAAATGGTACCCACCAGAACCGGCTGTCCCTTTGCGTGGCACTCCCGCACCTGCTCGACAATCGCGTTGTACTTGCCCCGCATGGTGCGGTAGACCGCGTCGGGGTGATCGTCGCGGATCATGGGCTTGTTGGTGGGAATCTCAATGACATCCAGTTTGTAAATTTCGCGGAATTCGTCCTCTTCGGTCAGCGCGGTTCCCGTCATGCCCGAGAGTTTCCCATACATCCGGAAGTAGTTCTGGAAGGTGATGGTTGCCAGCGTTTTGTTCTCTTTCTGAATCTGAACGCCCTCTTTGGCTTCGATTGCCTGATGCAGACCGTCCGAATACCGTCTGCCGGGCATCAGCCGCCCCGTGAAGCTGTCGACAATGATAACCCCGTTCTCGTTGACCACATAGTCCACATCGCGGTGCATACAGCCGTATGCACGGATTGCCTGATTGACATGATGCGCAAGCATGATGTTTTCCTCGTCGGAAAGGCAGTTGATACCGAAATATGCCTCCGCCTTCTTCGAGCCTTTTGCAGTCAGAACCGCATTGTTCGCCTTTTCGTCAACCAGATAGTCCGCGTCGATGTCATCGTGCGTTTCCTTATCGTCCAGTTCCTTGATGACGAACTTCTTCATGGTGCGAACCAAGCGGTCGGTGCGCTCGTACAGGTCGCTGACCTGCTCGCCCGCACCCGAAATGATCAGCGGCGTTCTCGCCTCGTCGATGAGGATGGAGTCCACCTCGTCCACGATCGCGAACGCGTGCCCGCGCTGAACCATCTGCTCCTTGTATATGACCATGTTATCCCGCAGATAGTCGAAGCCGAACTCGTTGTTGGTTCCGTAGGTAATATCCGCCGCATACGCCGCGTGCTTTTCCGCCCCCGACTGCCCGTGAACAACCAGTCCCGTTGTCAGTCCCATGAACTCGTAAACGCGCCCCATCTCTTCAGCGCCGACGCGCGCGAGGTAGTCGTTGACCGTAACGATGTGGACCCCCTCGCCCGTGAGCGCGTTGAGGTATGCAGGCAGGGTTGCGACCAGCGTTTTTCCTTCTCCCGTTTTCATTTCGGCAATTCTGCCCTGATGAAGGACGATGCCGCCCACGATCTGCACACGGAACGGGCGCTTTCCGAGAACACGGTCATCCGCCTCGCGAACCGCCGCAAACGCATCGGGCAGAAGCTCGTCAAGCGTTTCCCCTGCCGCATAGCGCGCTTTGAGCTTTTCGGTCACGCCGCGCAGTTCTTCGTTGCTCATGGCGGCATAGGTATCCGCCAGCGCATCCACACGATCCGCGATGACATTGACCTTCTTCAGCTGATGCTGACTGTAGGTTCCGAACAGCTTGGTTATAAGAGACATAATCGGTCCTTTCCGCACCCGAGGGTGCCGACAGAATATTGAGTAAGAGAATCTCGTCCGATCGGTTGGATAACCGTTATCCCCCCCTCATCAGTCACTCCGTGACAGCTTCCCCCCGAGGGGAAGCCTGCCGGACGCAGTACCGATACAGCAAAGAGAATACCGGATTCAACCGCACAGTGTAAAAACGATGGAAGATGCATAACTTTTTCATTCGGTTGCAAAGCGCAGCAAATCACAAGGCGATGTCTGCAACCACGGTTTATAACTATATAATTATAGCGTATTTTCGTTTCAAAAGCTATTCTATTTTGTAAATTTTATCAATTCCGCGCAAATTCTTCGCCGCAGGTCTTGCGAAAAGCGAAAAAATGTGCTATCCTATTCCCGATATCCCAAGCTACACGAAAAGGAACGGAATATGAAACCCATCAACATTGTCCTCCACGAACCCGAAATCCCGCAGAACACGGGCAACATTGCGCGCACCTGCGCCGCCACGGGCGCGGCGCTTCACCTCATCCGCCCGCTCGGGTTTGAAATCGATGACCGCAAACTCAAACGCGCAGGGCTGGACTACTGGCATTACCTCGACATCACCTACTACGACGGTCTGGAGGACTTTTTCGCCAAGCACCCCGAGGCGGATTTCTACTGCTTCTCCACCAAAGCGAAAAATCTTTATACCGACATCCGCTACCCCTCCCCCGTTTTCCTGTTCTTCGGAAAAGAGACAAAGGGTCTGCCCGAGGACTTCCTCCACGCCAACCCCGACCGTTGTGTGCGACTTCCCATGCGGGAAGGTCTGCGCTCGCTGAATCTCTCCAACTCGGTCGCAATCGCAGTCTATGAGGTTCTGCGGCAGGGCAATTTTGAAGGTCTGCAGACAGCGGGAACGCTCACACAGTACGATTGGTAAGAATCGGCACGACCCCGCGCGGCGCGCGGATCAGGCGCAGAACCGAGACCAATGTTTCGCGGTCGGGCGCGGCAGCGGGAGAAAAACGCCAGATCAGCGGCGGCATCCCCCCGCGGCGGCGGGCGGTCTGCTCCGCAAGAGCGAGAACCTCCCTCGGGTCGCAGGCGCTGTCCAGAACCACCCGCCGTGCCGCCGTGCAGAAGCCCGCAAGGAAATCGGTTTGCTGGACCGCTTCCCCGTCGGGATCGACTTCCGCGCCGCAGAGAATCCGCTCCGCCTGCCACAGGCTCATTTTTTTTGCGCGGAATCCGACAGGCAGCCGAACCCGCACCACCTCCGCCCCGGCGAGGCTTTTTTTTGTATTCGCTTCCCACTCCGCCCATGACCCCGCACCGCAGAGCGGCGGACAGTCGGTCACAGATTCCGCTTCCGTTCCCGAAAAAAGCGGAAGCGCGGGACAGGGCAACCGGGGCGGTTTGGACGGACACGGCACATCCCGCGTCAGAAAAGCATCGGCAGTCCTGCACCAGATCTCCGCGCAGTGTGCCAAATCAAGCGGAAGCCTGCAGTCCAATCG
>CAKSUH010000077.1 GCA_934500855.1 uncultured Eubacteriales bacterium | reverse complement strand
GTGTTACACGGAAAGAAAAAAGGATAAAAAAAACCCGCACGGCGATTGCCGTGCGGGGTTTTTGGTGATTGGAGAAGAGATTACTTCTTATCGGCAAGATCGGTTCCGCCAAAGACCAGCTTTTTCGCCTGCGGGACAAAGAAGAGCAGAGCAGCGCCCGCAATGGTCAGGATGGTTTCGGGAAGCATATAAGAGCCGTTATACAGGAAGGAATAGAGTTTGGGGCGGTTGAAGAAGGTCTCGCCGAACACGATGAATTCGTCGTAGTTGACCCAAAGCAGGATGCCGGAGAGGTAGTGCACGAAGAAGCGCAGGAGGCAGGCGAGCACCATTCCGACGAGGCATCCGACCGCGCCCTTTTTGCGGAACAGTCCCGCAAGACCCAGAACCGTGAATGCGAGCAGATAGTCCAACAGCATGGAAGCCACGAACATTCCGGGGGTCAGACTCCAACCAATCATTTCCGGCAGCCCCTGAAAGAACTGGAACAGCGAATAGAGAAACGCGGTGGGAAGTCCCCATTTCAGCCCGTGGCGCACCGAAACCAGCATGACGGGGAGCATGGAGAAGAGCGTGATCGAGCCGCCCCACGGCAATTTGTAGATGACCGCGAACGACAGCGCGATGGAGAGAGCCAGCATCATGGCGCACTCCGAAAGGATCCGAATCTTTGATTGTCTCATATTTTACCTCCGAGACGAATAAAAAATACCGCACACAAATGCGTACGGTATTCGGGACGCGCCCAATCCTCTTTCTGACGGATCGGTTTGCATCCGAAAAATCTCCCTACGCCGGTATTACCCGTATCAGGTGAAAGGGTTCGGCTCTCGCCGTCTCAGCCTTCGCTTGCGCGTCAGCACCCCCGATTTCTATGCGGTTCGTGTCGTATTATAGCACAAAAAGCGGCGGTTGTCAAGGGATTTAGCAAAAATTGCGGTCCGTTGCGGTTACGCGCGGCGAATTGCGGCAGTCGGACCGGTCCTTGTCGCTTGCGGCTTGCGATTCCCGATTCACGGAGCCGACAAAAAATCCCCGGAAGGGCGGGTGCCTCCCGGGGATCCGATTTGCGATTATGCCCAAGACATGGTGGTGGGCTTTTCTTCGGTGATAATGACCTTGTTCAGGAAGTCAACGGCTTTGCGCAAGCCCTCGTCAATCGTCATCACGCTGTCCTCGTGTTCGATCGACAGCACACGGTCATAGCCGCAAAGACGCAGATTGGAAACGAGATCGCGCCAGTAGGTCTCGCCGTTTCCGTAGCCGACCGTGCGGAATACCCATGAGCGGTGCAATTCATCGCTGTAGTGCTTCGTGTCAAGCACACCGTTGACAGCCGTATTGTACCGATCGACCTTCGTGTCCTTTGCGTGGACATGATAGATTGCACCTGCCAACGCGCGGATTGCCGCAACGGGGTCAACGCCCTGCCAGATCAGGTGAGAGGGGTCGAAGTTTGCGCCGATAACGGGACCGACCGCCGCGCGGAGTTTCAGAAGCGTTTCCGCATTGTAAACGCAGAAGCCCGGGTGCATCTCAAATGCGATGTGCGGCACATGGTGCGCCTCGGCAAACGCGCCTGCTTCCTTCCAGTAGGGAATCAGCTTCTCGTTCCACTGCCAGTTGAGAATTTCAAGGAAGTCCTCGGGCCACGGGCAGGTGACCCAGTTCGGGTACTTCGAGCCGTCGCTGTCGCCCGGGCATCCCGAGAAGGTGATGACCGTGTCAACGCCCATTTTTTCGGCAAGCAGGACCGCGTTGCGGAAGTCCTCGTCAAACTGCTTTGCAATTGCCTTGTTCGGGTGAAGCGCGTTGCCGTGCGCGGAGAGCGCGCAGACCGTGACATCGTACTTCTTCAGCGTATTCATGAATTCCGTGTACTTCGCCTCGTCAGCCAGAAGCTCCGCGGGGTTGCAGTGTGCCTTTCCGGGATAACCGCCCGCGCCCAACTCCACGGTGTGAACGCCGAGTTCCGTCAGAATCCGCAGGGTTTCGTCCAGCGGTTTATTGCCGTACAGATTAGCAAGAACACTCAGTTTCATATGTATTTCCTCCGTTTATTTGTCTGTTATTCATAGTATACCATTTTTTTTGGAAAAACGCAAGTGAAAAACCAAATTTTTTACGCCCGCTTACCGATTTTCGGGAAAATCTTTTGCTTTTTCCCTTGTCAAGCGCAGAAAAATCTGTTACAATGGTTTTGGTAGGGATTTCGTACCGCTGACCTTCGGATTTTCCGCTTGCCGGTGCTCTTGGGAGGGGAACGGAACACCATAGGAATGACACGGAGGGGCGTTCTGTAGAATATGGGCAAAAGTGGTTATGGAATGTTTCTTATTGGTTTATGATAGAATGCCATACACGAGTGCCGAGATTCCGCCTGCGGGCGCCCCTTCGGGGTTCGACTCCGCGGCAATGGTTGGCTTTTGCGCTCGCCCTTGCGCGGGTGGCGCCGCTCCGCTCAGAATGACACAGTGGGTGTGCCGTTTTGTGCGATATAACCGATTCGTTGCAATGTTACTGAATCGTAAAACAGATAACCATATGAAATAGCAACTATTTATAACGGATGAAAATTACATCACTCACGCAACACACAGCCTCCGTGTCATTCTGAGCGGAGCGGCACAGATATCGAAAATCAAGCGATAAAACATAAGAATGCCGCGGAGTCGAACCCCGAAGGGGCGCCCGCAGGCGGAATCTTGGTACTCGCGTAAAGCATAATTCTCTAACCGCGCCCCACCCGCCAATCAGGCGCGATAGCCGCACCTTATCACAAAATCGTACCTCCCAAATCGCCAAAAACTTCCCTGCGCGGTAACCGCCGACCCCAAAATCAAAAGAATTTTGCAGATCAATTCGGCGGTTGCCGTGCAGGGAAGTTCGGGGAGATGAGGGAGGTTTGGAGGGGGAAGAACCCCATCCGAAAGGGGGTTCTTCCCCCTCCAAGGCCTTTCCCTTACCCCTCCGTACCTTGCCTGTACCGCAACGGGCTGACCCCGTGCGCGCGGCGGAAAACGCGGGAGAAGTACTCCGCGTCGGAGAAACCGCAACGGTCGGAAATTTCGCCGAGCGTCATGTCGGTCCTGCGGAGCAATGTTTCCGCGCGGGAAAGCCGCTGTGCGTTCAGATATTGAAGAATGGTAATGCCGTATTTCCGCTTGAAATGCCCCGTCAGCGTAACGGTACTGCAATGAAAGCGAACGCTCAGCTCGTCAAGCGTAAGGCGACGGTCGAAGTTGCAGTCCAGAAACCGCCGGACCGCAACGGCAATGGAGCGTTCGCCCGATGCCGTGATTCCGCGCTCCGCCAGTATTTCGGAAAACATCACAAGCAGATGCAGATTGTCCGCAAGGCGCTCCGCCGACAGATGCGGGACCCCTGCAATCGCGTCATCCAGCAGAGGGAGCCGCTCGGCTCCCGGGCAACGCGCAAGCACGGTTCGCCGCAGCTCCGCGTCGCAGTCGGGGACGGCTTCGGCAACCTTGCCTGCCATCACGAATCCGAGAACCCGTTCCCCTTGACGGATGGGGACGGCAATTTCGGTCAGTCCGATCGGACAGCGGTAGCAGTAGGGCCCCTGTTCCTGCGCCGTTCGGAGCGCTTCGTTATCGGACCCGATGCAGAGGTCCCGCCCGAAGCCGCATCCGTGCAGGAAATTGCACAGGTTACCTGTTGTGCGACCGCTGTAGCCGCAGGGGCGGAAGTCGGTACCCCAAACCGATATTTCCATTCCCGTCAGCCGCGCAACCGCCTCGGTCAACTCGGCTACCGACTCCGTGTCTGCGGGCAATTCACGCGGCATTGTATAGGATTTGTCACACACAAGCGTCACCTCCGATTCCAACCGTCAATCAAGCAATAAACAAGGATATTATAGCAGACTTGCACCGCAATTGCAAGGGAAAAAGCAAAAAACGCGAAAAAGGAGAAGAAAATGAATCCCGTGATTCTGCTCAAACCGATGTCCTCGCTCGAAAAGTGCTTTTTGGACGAGAACATTCTCTTCAAGCCCACGACCGACCGCTTTACCGTTTTTCGCGGTCAGCCGCTCTGCTTTCAGGTTGCGGTCAGCCGCGGCGACGAGGGCGTGGTCGGGCGGTCGGCGGCAAAATCCCGCCTGCCCGTCACCTTTTCGGGACCGCTCGCGTCCTACGCAACCGCGCGGGTTGTTGTCAGCGTTGCGGTCCCGTACCCGACCTATCCGGGCGAGAATTCCGCGCCCTATCTGCGCACCGCGCCCGGGCTTTACCCCGATCTGCTCCGCCCACTCCATTATGACGGACAGCTGACCGTCCCCGTCGGGCAGACGCAGACGCTTTGGGTGGAAGCCGACCTTCCGCAGGATCTGGCGGCGGGGGCGTACCCGCTGACGGTTTCGGTCGGGGACAGCGCGGTGACCGTGACGGTGCGGGTCCTTTCGCACGCGCTCCCGCCGCAAACGCTGATTCACACCGAGTGGTTCTATGCCGACTGCCTTGCGGATTACTACCGCGTTCCCGTCTTTTCGGAGGAACATTGGGCAATCCTCGACAACTACATCACAACGGCGGTGCGGAACGGCATCAATATGCTTCTGACCCCGCTGTTCACGCCCGAACTGGACACCTACATCGGCGGGGAGCGGACCACGACCCAGCTGGTGCGCATCCGCGTGACGGGCAAGGATCGCTACGCGTTCGATTTTTCACTGCTCGGTCGGTGGATTGACCTTTGCCTTGCGCGCGGGGTGGAGTACTTTGAAATGCCGCATCTCTTCTCGCAATGGGGCGCGCACGCAACGCCGAAATTCGTGGCGGAGGTTGACGGTGCGGAGAAACGGATTTTCGGCTGGGAGACCGCGGCATTGGGAGCGGAATACGAGGCGTTCCTGTCGCAGTTTCTGCCCGCGTTGGTGGCATACCTGCGGGAAAAAGGCGTGGAGAAGCAGACCTTCTTCCATGTTTCGGACGAGCCGAACATCGAACATTTGGAGCATTACAAAGCGTGCCGGGAGTTGCTCTCGCGCTATCTCGGCGACCTGCCGCTGATGCTGATTGACGCGCTGTCAAACTACGAATTTTATCGGACGGGGGCGCTGAAAAAGCCGGTTCCCGCCATTCACCACGCGGAACCGTTTCTGGAAAATCATGTTCCCGGGCTATGGGTCTATTACTGCGGCAGTACAACGGGAAATCATCACATCACGGGGCGTCTGATTGCGCAACGGTTATGTGACACGCGGGCTTTGGGGGTTCAGCTCTGGCAGAACAACATTGAGGGCTTTCTGCACTGGGGCTACAACTTCTGGAACACGCAGTATTCCTACGATCATGCAGACCCGTATCTGCACACGGACGGCGACTATTTTGTGCCGTCGGGCGACACGATGCTGGTTTATCCCGGCGGTGACGGGACGGCGTGGGAATCCATGCGTCTGAACGCGCTCCGCGAGGCGGTGGAGGACATGCGGATGCTCTCTCTTTGCGCGGCGGAGCGGGGCAGGGATTTCACCGAAGCACTTCTGACCCGCGTTGCGGGTACTCCCGTAACCTTCCGCGTGCTCCCTCCTGCGTCCTTCTATCCCGCTCTTCGGGATGCTGTGGCAGAGGCGCTGGGGGAGGGGTAAGGGGTAGACCTTGGAGGCGCAGGGAGACCCCTTTCGGAGGGGTCTCCCTACCCTCCAAACCTCCCTGACCCTCCCCGAACTTCCCTGCACGGCAACCGCCATATTGGTGAGTAAAACTTTTCTGCATTTTTGGGGCGGCGGTTGCCATGCAGGGAAGTTTTGGTTAGGTGGGAGGTGCGCGGCGGAAAAAGGTGCGGCTATCGCGGTCGATTGGTGGGAGTAAAACTTTTTGAGGAAAGTTTCCTGCAACCTGATGGAGTTTTCCAACAGATTCGGTGGGTTTTCCACAGGCTTTCCACAGGGTGTGGAAAAGGTGTGGGGAACGGGCGGGGATTTTGCGAAAAAAATGTTGAGACCGCGCGAAATGCGCAAAAAGTGCGGCGGAACCGCGTGGAAAAGCGAGATGCGCTGGGCTGTGGAAAACTCCGTGGAAAAGGTGGAAAACTTTTTTGTGAGGCTTTGAATCTCCGGTTTTCCACAGAAATTTTGGGATTCTTTTTCAGCTGTGGAGAACGGCTGACGGGAATTCGTGCCAAGTGTGACAGTCCGTGTCGCAGGAGCGGGGGAGGCGGGAGAAATCCCACAGGTTTTCCCGCGATTTCAGACGGTTTCGGGAGTCGTTTTCCGATTCGGGTTGTCCCAAAAACCACCGAAAAGTGCGTCATCAACGGGTTTTTGCGGGATTTTACGGTTTTCCACAGTCTCCACACCCCCTACTACGACTACTACGACCTTTATTCTTCTTTCTTTCCTTCTTCCTTTCTCCCTCCAAGAACGGAAACAGCATCCGCGGGTTTGCAGAGCGGTGGCGTTGCGAGATTGGACGATTTGTTTTGGAATGTTGTTTGATGGAATAACGGGATGATATGCGTGAGTGCCAAAATTTCGCCGGTGTGGTTCAATTGAACGCCGCAGGCGTTTGCTCAGAGATGACAAAGTAGGTAGCCGAACGGTAAGATATCACTTGAAAGCTGTTAAAGTTACTATGGTTATTTCATACACATCATGTTTTTACGCACTGCCGAGATCCCGCCTGCGGGCGCCCCTTCGGGGTTCGACTCCGCGGCGGGTAGGGCTGTATTGCTTGCCCTTCCATCCGTCATGCCGCTCCGCTCAGGATGACACAGTGGGTGTAGCGTTTTGTGGGATGTAACCTATTCGTTGCAATGTTACTTTAACTGACTAATACTGTACCACCTACTCAACAATTAGCCTACTTTGTCATCCTGAGCGGAGCGGCAGAATCACAAAAGAAACAGATGATACAATCAAACATCGCCGCGGAGTCGAACCCCGCAGGGGCGCCAACAGGCGGGATCTCGGCACCATGTAAAAATCTATAATATCAGTCAACAAGTACCATTAACCCGAAGCGGAACGACCCGCGTGTCGTTCCGCCAAGTCAGTAACTATCTCGAACCATTTCTACCCGGTAGCGGGAGCGAGGCGAGGCAACAAGTTGCCGCCGTCCCAACCTCGCTGGCGGGGTTGGGCGCGGGAGCAGCCGGAATGCGTAGAGCGCAAACGGCTACAAAAAAATCAGCACCACCAAAATATAGGGGTAAAAATCCCCTTCATTAAAGTTCTTGAAATTCTTAAAAACTTCTTTCAAGAAGTTTTTAAGCAGGGTTTGGGACAGAGTCCCAAGGTCTTA
>CAKSUH010000076.1 GCA_934500855.1 uncultured Eubacteriales bacterium | reverse complement strand
CCTCCAAGGTCTTTCCCTCCAAGGTCTTTCCTTCCAAGGTCTTTCCCTTTACTCTTTGTCCTGTCCCTTCGCCGCGGCAATCAGCTCTTGCTTTTTGGCTTTCAGAGCCGCCTCGGCGTTTTCAATGTCGGCCTTGTGAGCCTTCTCGAATTCCGCAAAGAAGCCGTCTTTCGCGGCGTTGACGGAATCCTCCAGCTTCTGTGCCTCCTCGGTCAGCTTTTTGGAAATGTCCTCGTTTTCAAGAAGCTTTGCTTCCAGAGCCTTGAGCTGCGTTTCAACCGAACGCAGAGCGGCAACCAGCTGCTCCAGTGCCTTGTTTGCGGCGGCACCCGCATCTTCAACAGCTTTGAGGGCTTGGTTGTAGCGCTCCTCGCTCAGCTTGAAGGAAGCGGTAATTTCGGCGTAGGTTTTGTCGCCATCCTTGACGGAGAAAACCAGTTTCTTTTCTTTCAGCAGATCCTCTTTTGCATCGCGCAGGTTTTCGAGTGCTTTCTGGTAAGCCGAATCGGGGGAGACCAGCAGTTCATAGCGCAGATTGTCCAGCGCGTCGATCGATGCACTGTAGGTAGAAAGCGCCGCGGAATAACCGCTGACCATTGCTTTGTAAGCCGCGCCCATGCCGCTGATGATGTCAGCCGTTGTCTGCTTTTCCACAAACGAAATCTTGTAATCCTTCGCGCGGTAGTAAGCCTCGCGCATCTCGGCAGTCAGAAGCTCGGCAGTCTCAATCCGACCCGCCGCAAGAGCCTTGTAAAGCTGCTCCTCGGTCATGTTCTTCACTTCGTCCTCGGTGAACAGACCGTCCGCAATCACAACCTTGCGCAGTTCGTCCAGCGTTTTTGCCTTGACGGATTCCACCGTGGCGGTGATTTTGTTGTCCTTGAGGTACTTTTCCACATCCGACTTCACATTCTTTGCCAACTCTTTGGCATACTCCGAGTTGCCGGAAACCGAGATCTCGATTTTCTGTCCTTCATCGGTGTTTTCGGCGTGGATTTCGCCCTTGACAAGGTAGCCTGCGTCGGTTGCGAGGCTGACCACCAGTTGGGTCGCTTCCTCGGGCGTTTTGCCGACAAAGGCTTCGCCCGCAATGAGAATGCTGCCGTCATCGTTCAGCGCGGTGACCGATACGACCTTGTTTTGGTCGTCGACCATGAATTCCACGCTCGGGTTGATGTCAACGGTCATGCGGGTATAGGTCCCTTCGGGCGGCGTCCCTTCGTCCTTCTTGCAGGACACGAGGGGGAGTGCCGCGCCGATCAGCAGACAGAGGCACAGGGCGAGGGATAAAAATCTGATTTTCATAATTTGCTCCTTTCAGCTTTCGGGACGGATTTTTCCGTCGTTGTGCTTTCAGTATAGCACAAAAAGCGGAACCGTGCAAGTCTTTTTGCACAGAATTTCCGCTTTTTTACAATTGGACAATAAAATTTAAGTTTGATTTACACAGGAATATCGGGTTTTCCGACATTGCCCGAGATCCGCGCGGAAATCAGACGGTAGACCCGCTCGGGATCGGCAATCATTTCAAAAGTGCCGCCCGCAAGACGCGTGCGCCGTCCGGCGCCGTAGTTCATGCTGTTCAGAAACATTGCTTCGGGGGAGACCAGGTCGATTGATCCGGAGCCGTTCCGGACATTGCGGAGCATGACGCCCGAAAGACGGGAGAACGCATACTCCAGACAGTCGGTTCCGCGCGAGGTGTCGCAGAGGATGAGCGCGCGGGTCTCGGTCACCGCGTAAAGCGTGGTTTTGCCCCTGCGCGCAATGCCGAAGGTAAGGAACCAGAGCATCACGCCCCCGACCAGCAGGAAGGGGATTCCCGCAAGCGCGAACAGCCCGCCCAGACGGGCGGCAATCACCATCCACACAACGACAAAGCAGAGCCAGAACAGCACGCCGAACACCGCAACCATCGGCGGACGGTAGGAGGTCTTTTCGTAAGGGGTCCCCGTCCAAAGAACGGTTTCGCCTTCGCGCAGGTAGGGCTTCAGGGTCAGGGTCGGCGACCGCTTGCCGTCGCGGTATACATTTTTCATGATTTTTTCCTCCTGTGATCGGTGCGGGATCACGCACGGAGCGCAACGCCCGCCCTCCTTGCTTTATTCCGGCAGTTTCATGTCTCCCTCGCGGATCCAGCCCACGCGCCGCAGCAGCAGGCAGAACGCAACCGAAAGAACGGCGGGGAGAACGAAGCAGATCAGCACAAGTCCGAGCCAGTCGAACGCGGTAACGGGGTCGGGATAGGCGGGATCGAGCCAGCCGAGGATGATTCCGACGGGTCCCAGCATTCCGCAGGTTCCCATGCCCGAATTGATTGCCGCGCCGTACATCCGCATCCGGAAGAGACAGCTTGCCATCGGTCCCGTTATCATGGAAGCCAGTGTGGGCGGAATCCAGATGCGCGGATTGCGCACGATGTTGGGCATCTGGAGCATACTGGTTCCGATTCCCTGCGAAACAAGCCCGCCCCAGCGGTTTTCACGGAAGCTCATAACGGCAAAGCCGACCATCTGCGCGCAACAGCCCGCAACCGCCGCGCCGCCCGCGAGCGCAAGTCCTTCATCGCCCGAGACGATGCCCGAAAGCCCGAGCGCCGCACAGATTGCCGCGCTGCTGATGGGAAGCGTGAGCGCAATGCCGACCAGCGCCGACACAAGAATGCCCATCACGAACGGCTGGCAGGTCATGGCGAAGGAAATTCCCGCGCTCACTACGCCGACCGCCTTGCCGATGAACGGCGCGCCGTAAATGGAGATCAGACCGCCGACCAGAATGGTGACGAACGGGGTGACGAGGATGTCGACCTTGGTCTTTTTGGAGACCAGCATACCGATCTCGCAGGCGATGATGGTGATGACGAGGACGGCGAGGGGTCCGCCCGCGCCTCCGTAGGTGTTGGCAAGCCAGCCGACCAGCGCGGAGGAATAGACCACGAGGGGAGCCGCTTTGAGCGAAACGGCAATGGAGACAGCCATTGCGGGTCCCGCGACCTTTGCCGCGTCTTTTCCGATCAGACCGAGAACCGACAGCCCGGGGATCATGCCGAGGGCATTGAAGATGGTTCCGATCAGAAGAGAAGCGAACAGACCGAACGCCATTGCACCCATTGCGTCGATGAAATAGCGTTTGGACAGTTTTTTCCAGAGTTCCATGTTTCTCTCCTTCACAGGGTTTTCTTCATTATACCATACTTTTCCCTGTCTGACAAGAGGCAATTGTAACAAAGATTGGATCGGAACTGCGGCAAAAACAAGCGCAGAGCCGATTCGGGGCGTCCCGCGAAAAAAGAAAAAGGGCAGACCCCCGAAAAAAGGGACTGCCCTCTCCCCGGGCTCTTCCGATCCCGGTTCGCAATTATGCCATTGCGTTGATCTTTTTGGTGAACTGGCTCTTCTTGTGAGCCGCGGCGTTCTTATGGATGATTCCGTAAGCCGCTGCCTGGTCGATCTTCTTCACCGCTGCTCTGTACGCAGTCTGAGCCGCTTCCTTGTCGCCGGAAGCCACAGCCGCGTCAAACTTCTTGATCTCGGTTTTCAGAGCGGTCGCGTGCATTTTATTCTGCAGGGTCTTGACCTTGATCACCTTGACTCTTTTCTTTGCGGATTTGATATTCGGCATCAGTCTTTACCTCCCTCTGTATTTTCCGTTTTCGCGGAATGGAATGGTATGCCTGAAAACGGCGCCTGAGAGGGTGCGCTCGGTTTTCATCCATATACCTTGATATTGTACCATACTTTTTCCGGAATTGCAAGGGCTTTTTCAAAAAAAATCCCCGTTTTTTGCGATTTTCGGCGATTTTTTCTTTGTTTATTTTGCCAAGAGCCGACGGGATTGCCGCGGAGTCCGTAAAAAAACGGCAGGGGAGAGCCGACAAACCGTCGGTCGGGAGCGCCCGCTTTCGCCTATAATGATGAAAGAAGAAAAATTTTTTCGGGAAATTCGTCCGAAAGACTTGACAAACCGAAAAAAAGATGGTAAAATAGTAAACTGCATTATAATCGCCTGTAGTATGCGCCCGTGTGATTTTGTCGGCAAAAAACGGCATGGCAGATTGCACAAAAGCGCTGTTCCCGAATCGGCTGTTTTCGGCGCGGGCGGTCTGCGGGGTCCGACGGCTGTCGGTCGGTTCCCGTGTTTCCCCGGGGGTCCCCCAATTATCTGAATGGAGTGATGGAATCAATGATCGAATTAAAAGAGCAGAGGCTTGGTCAGAATGTCAGAAAGAGCTTTGCCAGATCCCGCTTCGACTATCCGCTTCCGAATCTGGTCGAGATCCAGACCAAATCCTACAAGTGGTTTCTCGACGAGGGTCTGCGCGAGGTGTTGCAGGATGTTTCGCCGATCACCGACTATTCCGGCAACCTCGTGATCGAATTCATCGAATACACCCTTGACACTGCCAATCCGAAGTATCCGGTTGAGGAGTGCAAGGAGCGGGATGTCAACTACGCCGCGCCGTTGCGGGTCAAGGTCCGCCTGACCAACAAGACAACGGGCGAGGTCAAGGAAGCCGACATTTTCATGGGCGACTTCCCGCTGATGACCGAAACGGGTACCTTTGTCATCAACGGCGCGGAGCGCGTCATTGTTTCTCAGATCATCCGTTCCCCCGGGATGTACTATTCCTCGGAGATCGACAAGGCGGGTAAAAAGACCTACGCAACCACGGTCATCCCGTACAGAGGCGCATGGCTGGAGTACGAGGTCGACGCGAACGGCGTGATGGCGGTCCGCATCGATAAAACCAGAAAAGTCCCGCTGACCATGTTCCTCCGCGCCCTCACCTTCGAAAGCGGCGAGACGCTGGAAACGCGGGAGCAGATCTACGAAAAGTTCGGCGAGGACGACAGACTGGCGCTGACCTTTGAACGCGACGAGAGCGAGGAGCTTGCAGCCGCAAGCCGCTCCACGGTCAGCGTGGAAGCCATCAAGGAGATTTACAAAAAGCTGCGTCCGGGCGAGCCGCCGATCGAAGAGGCGGCAAGAACCCTGCTGCATAACTATTTCTTTGACCCCAAGCGCTACGACATTGCTTCGGTGGGGCGTTACAAGTACAACAAGAAAATGGCGATTCACAGCCGGATTGCCAACCGCCGCGCGGGAGAGACGGTCGTCAGCCCGCTGACCGGGGAAGTGCTGGCGAACGAGGGCGATGTCATCGACCGCGACCTTGCGTTCGCCATTGAACGCGCGGGTGTGAATGAGATTACGGTGCGTCTGGACAACGGTGACAAGCTGAAGGTTCTGGGCAACAACACGCTCGAGCCGGAGTATGTCCTCGGCTACGATCTGACCGACTGCGGCGTGCGGGAAAAGGCAAGCATTCCCGTGCTGTGCGAGCTGAAAGAGCAGTTCGGCGACGATGTGGAAGGACTGAAGGAGGAGGCGCGCCGCAGAATTGCGGACCTCTGCCCGAAGCACCTGACCTGCGCGGATATTTTCGCGTCCGTCAGCTACCTGATCGACCTGATGCACGATGTGGGAAGCGTGGACGATATCGACCATCTGGGCAACCGCCGCATCCGTTCGGTCGGCGAGCAACTGCAGAATCAGCTCCGCATCGGCTTTACCCGTATGGATAAGATCATCAAGGAGCGGATGACTACGCAGGACAACGAGAAGCTGACCGTGCAGGCGCTGATCAACATCCGTCCCGTAACCACCGCCATCCGCGAGTTCTTCGGATCCAGCCAGCTGTCGCAGTTCATGGACCAGAACAACCCGCTCGCGGAGCTTTCCCACAAGCGGCGTCTGTCTGCGTTGGGTCCCGGCGGTCTGTCCCGTGACCGCGCGTCTTTCGATGTGCGCGATGTCCATTACACGCAGTACGGGCGTATCTGCCCGATCGAATCTCCCGAAGGTCCGAACATCGGTCTGATTTCCTATCTGACCACCTATGCAAAGATTTCGGATTACGGCTTTATCGAAGCGCCCTACCGCAAGGTGGAGCATATCACGAATCCCGACGGAACCGTTTCCCACCATGTCACCGACGAGGTGGAGTACATGACCGCCGATACCGAGGACCACTATATTGTGGCGCAGGCGAACGAGCCTCTGGACGAGAACGGCTGCTTTGTCAACGCAAAGGTCACGGGTCGTGAAAAGACCGAGTTCGTGGAAGTGGACCCCGCAATGGTCGACTACATGGATGTTGCGCCGAAGATGCTGGTGTCGGTTGCCTCGGCAATGATTCCGTTCCTGGAAAACGACGACAACACGCGTGCGCTGATGGGTTCCAACATGCAGAAGCAGGCGGTTCCGCTGATGGTGAGCGACTCGCCGATTGTCGGAACCGGTATGGAGTACAAGGCGGCGCTCGATTCGGGCGTTGTGGTAACGGCACAGCGCGCGGGTACCGTGGAGCGGGTGCAGGCGGACGAGATCCGCATTGTCACCGACAGCGGGATGAAGGATATCTACCCGCTCATCAAATTCAAGCGGACCAACCAGGGTACCTGCTACAACCAGCGCCCGATCGTCAAAAAAGGCGAGCGGGTCGAAGAGGGACAGGTCATCGCGGACGGTCCCGCAACCTACCACGGCGAGGTGTCGCTGGGCAAGAACGCACTCATCGGCTTCATGACATGGGAAGGCTACAACTACGAGGACGCAGTCCTTCTGAACGAAAAGCTGGTGCGTGACGATGTTTACACATCGCTTCACATCGAGGAATATACGCACGAAGCGAGAGAGACCAAGCTCGGGCCGGAAGAAATCACGCGCGAAATTCCGAATGTCGGCGAGGACGCGCTGAAAGACCTCAACGCCGAGGGTATCGTCAAGAGAGGTACCGAGGTGCGCTCGGGCGACATTCTGGTCGGTAAGATCACGCCGAAGGGCGAGACCGAACTGACGGCGGAGGAGAGACTGCTCCGCGCCATCTTCGGCGAGAAGTCGAGAGAGGTCAGAGACACTTCGCTCAGACTGGCGCACGGAGAATCCGGCATCGTGGTGGATGTCAGAGTCTTTTCGCAGGAGGCGGGCGACGAACTTCCCGCCGGCGTGAAGAAGGTTGTAAAGGTTTATATCGCGCAGAAGCGGAAGATCTCCGTGGGAGACAAAATGGCGGGCCGTCACGGCAACAAGGGCGTCGTGTCGCGGATTCTGCCGCCCGAGGATATGCCGTTTTTGCCGGACGGAACGCCGCTTGACATCGTGCTGAACCCGCTGGGCGTGCCGTCGCGTATGAATATCGGACAGGTGCTGGAAGTCCACCTCGGCATTGCCGCAAGGAAGCTGGGCTGGAAGATCATGACTCCGGTCTTCGACGGCGCTAACGAGCAGGACATCTCCG
>CAKSUH010000075.1 GCA_934500855.1 uncultured Eubacteriales bacterium | reverse complement strand
CATCGACCGGGTAGGACGCTCTCAGCTCCCGGAACTGATGGAGCGGGCGGCGGAAATTCCCGGTGTGGAATGGCTGGGAACGCAGATCAATGCAGACAAAGTGAAGTGCGAGGGGTACGGCGGCTGGAGTGCGGGTAATTTCGTTTCGAAAAAAGAAGGACAAAATCCGTTCTGGAATCCGACGACGGAGCGCTTTGATTTTGCTTACTACATCGGCAACCATCCCGAATGCCGCCCCGACTTTGTGATTCTGAATCTCGGAGCGAATGACGGATATTCCGTGCGTTCGACCGAATATCTGAACGCGATCGTTGCATCGATCCATGCGTATGATCCGAACATTGCGGTTCTGGTGCTGACCGAATATTATAGGGGCGGAACTGCGACCGCCTATGCGGACAATGTTGTTGCGCGGCAGTCTGCGGCGTATCTGAAGCGGCTTTCGGCGGTGTTCGGCGGCGGCAGGGAAGCCGAAAAAGTTTACTTGCTTCCAAACTATCTCTCGGTAGACCCGACCACGGACTTTGCGGATGCCGTGCATCTGAATTCCGACGGCTATGGGCATGAAGCGGATGTGATCGTCACCTATCTGACCGACCTGTTCGGCTCCTGACAGATAAGACATGAAAGAAAGGAATGAAACCGTATGAAAAAGAATCTGAGAAGCTGTATTGAACAGCCGGAGTACAGCGAGGCGGTCTGCTTCCTCGACATGAACGGCTACGACTGGATTGAGGCAAGCGGAATGAAGCCCGATCCCGGGCACAAAAAAAGCGCCCACCTGACTGCGGCGTGGCGTTTTGCGCAGACCTCCCGGGTGCGGATTCCGCTGGAAACAAGCGATCTCTCCGGGTACCGTTACCTCACCTTTTCGGCATTTGCCGTCCGCGGGGAGGGCGGTAGTTTTGTCCTGCGTTTTGAGAGCGACGAAACAATCGGCGGCGGAAGCGGCTACAGCTGTCTGCTCCCCATTACCCGCAACGGCTGGAACGATTACCGCGTGGAACTGCCCGCGCTTGCCGCAGAGGGGAACCCGGTCGGACGGAACCGGATCACGGGCGTTGTGATGGACTGTGCCGTCGGCGGTCAGGCGAACAGCACCGCAACAACGCTCTATTTCGACAATTTCTATCTGTGGGAGGAGCTGGCTCCGCAGATTTATGTGAAGATGCCCGAACTGAAGGGCGCGGCGATGTTCTCGCGCACGGCGGCTTACGCGGTGGTGGACCGCAAGCGGCTCCCCATTGCGCCGGATGCGGATCCTGCGGCGCGTCCGTTTGAAGCGGAAGGTGTGCTCTGGCTTCCGATGGCACCGATTGCCGCGGCGATCGCACACCGCGCTGTGGTGGACAACAAGGCGAACACGCTCTCCTTTACCTATCGCCGCAAGAAGTACGCTTTTACGGGCGACAGCGAAGCATACACCGTGGACGGCGAGAAGAACCGTCTCGGATTCCTGCCGAAAATCGCCGGCGGTGCGCTCTTTTTCCCCGCGCAGTATGTGATGGAATTCTTCCGCTGGCGGCAGATCTTTACATCGCCTCTGGGGCTTGTGATTCTCTCCAACCGCCGCAATGTGTTTGAGCCTGCCCGCGATGCGGGTCTGCTGTGGCAGCTGAACGCAGAGATTACCTTCGTACAGCCTTCCGCCGAGCGTGTGACGGAGGACCTGCACCGCAAAATTCCGAATGCCGACCGTTGCCGTCTGCTGCTGACCCACGACGAATGGTTTGTTTTGCGCCGCGCGGCGAAAAAGCCGGGCGAGGAGCGTCGGCTGACGGATCTGGTCAAAAAGAAGTACGGCAAGCAGACCGAAGCCTATAAGGGCGCGCCGAGCGGGAACACCGCGTGGGCAACCTGCGAAAACATCATTGCATGGTCCGAACTTTATCGCGTGACGGGGGAGCGGGGCTATGCGTTGCGGGTTCTGGAAGAGATGAATGCGCTGGCGCGCCTTGACGGCTGGGGCGCGGAGACTTCGGTTCACGATGCGCTTGCGGTCGGATATGCCTGCGCAATCGGTTACGACTGGTGCCGCCAGACATGGACCGAAGCACAGAAGGCTCCGCTGGAGCGTGCAATGCTCCGCTTTGCCCTGCGTCCGGGCGTGGATTGCCTGCGCGGACTCGGCAGGATGTGGCGTGCGGGTACCGCAGAATCGGCGGAAAACCTCTGCGCGCTGGTGGCGTTGGCTCTGGCGCTTGCCGAGGCATACCCCGAAACCTCCTATCGCGTATTCCGTTTCGGCGGTCCGAGCCTTGTTTCCTGCTTCGCGGCGTATGCGCCCGACGGCGGCTACCCCGAGGGAATTGCCGCATGGGAGAAGGCAACGCGCGCGCTGGCTCTGACCATTGCGATGCTCCGCAGTGCCTGCGGCACCGATTACGGTTTTGCTTCCGCGCCGGGCTTTGCGCAGACCGCGCTCTTCGGGGTGTACCTGGAGACGAAAAACGGGAAATGGAACCTCTGCGCTGCCAAGCCTTCCGCACTCGATACCTCTGTGTTCGGCTGGTTCAGTCTGACCTACGGAAACGAAACGCCCGCATGGTTGCGCCGTCAGGACCTGCTGTCCGGCAAAAAGACGGTCAGCCCCTACGATCTTGTGTTCTGCCGTCCTCTCGGCATGACCGAAAATCCCGTTCTGCCGCTGGATTCGGTCCGTCAGCGGGCGGGAATTGTGACCCTGCGCTCCTCGTGGGGCGAGGACGCGTGCTTTGTCGGCTTGCACGGCGGAAGCAACCACGAGTTCGGCGGTGCGCTTGACGCAGGCAGCTTCTGTCTGGAAATGGGCGGCGTCCGCTTCCTTTCCGCTTGCGGAGACGCGGTGTCCGATCCGATGCTCCGCCGCCGTGCCGAGTGGCAGAACACGGTGACGGTTGACCCGCAGGGCGCGCCGTATCCCGATCAGGATCCGCGTGCGTTTGCAACGATCACCGAGGCGAAGAGTGCGCCCGACCGTGCGTTTGCAACGGTCGATCTCAGCGGCATTTCGGATAAACTCCTGCGCGCCAAGCGCGGCGCGTTGCTCTACGCGCACCGTTCGGTTGCGGTGGTGCAGGACGAGATGCAGCTGACGGAGCCGGGAGTAGCGGTTTGGAGCGCCTGCACGGAGGCAACGGTGGTCCGCAACGGCGGTCGTTACCTGCTTCTGGAACGGGACGGCAAGACGCTTTTGTGCCGCATTTACGGCGGCGGGACCTCGAAATTCGAGGTGCTCCCGATTGAAGGGACTTCGTTCTCCCGTTTGATTATCCGCGTTGAGGCGAAGGATCGCGTTCGTCTTGCGGTTGCCTTTGCGCTGACCGATGCCACCGACGCGAAGCTTTACGAGCTTCAGCCGATGACGAAGTGGGAAATGCTGCAATGATGGGAAAGACCTCGGGGCTTTGCCCCGAACCCTACAAGGGGCTTCTTGAAAGAAGCCCCTTGACCGCAAGAACTTCAACTAAGGGGGATTTTGACCCTCTTTTTTTGTGGTGCAGATTCTAATGTAGCACGGAATACGGCTACATTAGAGTTTGTACAATAAAAAATAGGGGTAATAATCCCCTTGCTATGAAGGTCTTGAAGGTTCTTAGGGGACTTCTCCTGAAGAAGTCCCCTAAGCAGGGCTCGGGGCAAAGCCCCGAGGTCTATCTCACATCTTAAAGCATTTTTTCACCGAGGCGTACTCTCCCAGAACCAGCAGAGTCTGGTGACCGGTCAGAAGCGTGGCGGGGGTGATGGAGATGTCCAGTGTGCCGTCCTGCTTTACCGCCATGATGTTGATGTTGAAGCGGCGGCGGATGTCCAGTTCGCCAACCGACTTTCCGACCCATGCGGCGGGAACGGTCACCTCAAACATTGCGTGATTTCCGCCGAGGTCAATGTAATCCAGAAGATGGTTAGAGCTGTAGCGGATTGCCGCCCATTTCGCAAGCTGCTTTTCGGGGTAAACCACCTCGTCTGCCCCGTTGCGGAGCAGGAATTTCTCCTGAACATCCCGCTCGGCGCGCGCGACCACGAATTTTGCGCCCATTTCTTTGAGCAGGGACGCTGTTTCCAGAGAATTCTGGAAATTCCCGCCGATGGTGACAATGCAAACATCGAAGTTCGCGATTCCGAGGGATTTCAGAAACGCAGGATTCGTGCTGTCGCCGATCTGCGCGTTTGTGACAATCGGAAGGACCTCGTTCACACGCTCCTCGTTTTCATCGATTGCCATCACTTCGTGCCCCATCTTGTTCAGCTCCTCGGCAATGTGCCGACCGAAGCGTCCGAGTCCGATTAACAGTATCGTTTTCATGATTGTAAACTCCTATATTCCTTTCGTTATCCCACCGAAACCTTTTCCTGCGGCAGGCGGGAGGGCGTGGTATCGGGGTTGGCAAGCGCCGCATAGATCAGCGTCAGTCCGCCGACCCTGCCCAGATACATCAGAACGGTCAGGATCAACTGGGAAGCCACGCCGAGCGACGGCGTAATGCCGAGCGTCAGCCCCACCGTTGCAACAGCCGAGGCAGACTCGTACAGGCAGGTTCCGATCGGCAGATCCTCAATTGCACTGATGGCAATTCCGCCGCCGAGAAACAGCGTCAGATACATCGTCACGATTGCCGCCGCCTGCCGTACCGTTGCGGGGTCGATTCGTCTGCCAAAGGCTTCCACCTCGTTTCTGCGGCGAAAAATTGCGCCTACATTGGCAAACAGAACGCCGACGGTGTTCATTTTCATGCCGCCCGCCGTTGAGCCGGAAGCACCGCCGATCAGCATCAGCGCCACCATGACGGCGCGCGAAGCGCCCTGCATTGCGGCAAGATCGACCGTGTTGAAGCCCGCCGTGCGCGGTGTGACCGCCTGAAAAAGGGAATCCAACAGGCGTTGACCGACCGTTCCGTCCGTGAACTCAAAAAAGAAGAAAAACAGGGTGGGGAATGCGACCAGAACTGCGCTGACCGTAAGCACGAGTTTGCTTTGCAGGCGGTAGCGACGGATGCGATGACGGTGGGTGGCGATGTCCTCCCAAGTCAGGAACCCGATGCCGCCGATGAGAATCAGCAGAGCGATTGTGACGCAGACGAGCGGGTCCGAGCGGAACGGGGTGACCGAGGGAAAGGGATCTGCGGCGGTCCCCAAAAGGTCAAATCCCGCGTTGCAGAACGCCGAGATTGCGTGAAAAACGGCATACCAGATTCCCTTTGCGCCGAAGCGGCGGCAGAAAGAGGGCAGGAGCAATGCCGCACCGATGCCCTCGGTGAGGAGCGTCCCGCGCAGGATGAGCGAGGTCATGCGGACGATGCCGCCAACCTGCGGCGCGGAGATGGAGTCCTGCATGGCACTGCGTTGGAAGAGCGAAATTTTCCGTCCCGACAGCCGCACAAAGCAAAGCGCAACGGTGACAACGCCAAGCCCGCCGATCTGAATCAGAAACAGGATCACGATCTGTCCGAACAGCGACCAGTGCGCGCCCGTACTGCGGACGATCAGTCCTGTGACGCAGGAGGCGGAGGTGGCGGTCAGAAGCGTTTCGTGAAACGGAGTGACCGTGCGGCTTTGCGAGGCGATGGGAAGCATCAGCAGGAGCGCGCCGCACAGAATCAGCGCGGCAAAGCCGAGAATGATGATCTGCGCGGAGTTCATGTGCCTGCGCAGCTTGTTTTTTTTCATGCGGAGCATCCCTCTTTTCTTTGGTTGATCGGAAACAGTATATCACTTTTCAACACAATTCGTGTATCGGACAGTACATATGCGCGTGCCGAGGGGTCGGAAAATGTAAATAAAACAGAAATTCCGAAAAAAAAGATTGCAAAGCGGGAGCGGATATGGTAAAATGATAAAAAAAGAACGGAGGGTCGCATGAAAGGGATTCGGGGCTTCAAAAAACATCTGTGCTCGCTGGCGGTGGCAGGCGCAACGCTTCTGATGCTTGCCGTCATGCTGATTCCGCTGTTTTTGCCGAACGATGACCACAATCGGAACGGGTTTTCGGATGCGGAAGATCTCGTTCTGGGGGCGCGGAAAGCGGTGGAGGCGAACCCCGTTTACGATGCGTCGTATGTCAAGGGCTACCCGCCGCCGACAGCAGGCGCCTGCACGGATATCATCTGGCAGGCGTTCCGTGAAGCGGGGTATTCGCTCCGCGACATGGTGGACGCGGACATTGCGGCAAATCCGTCGGCGTACCCGAACATCAAAAAGCGGGACAGAAACATTGACTACCGCCGTGTGGTGAACCTGAACATTTTCTTTTCGCGTTATGCGGAGAGTCTTTCAACCGACAAAAACGACCCCGAGGTCTGGCAGGCGGGAGATATTGTCATTTTTCGCAACAACAGCCATATCGGGATCATTTCGGACCGAAAGAACGAGAACGGGATCCCGCTTGTGATTCATCACAGCGCAAAGGCGGCAGAGGAAGCCGACTATCTTCCGACCTCCAAGGTGACCGCGCACTATCGGTTTGACGCAAGCCGGATCCCGCGCAGGCTTCTGAAGGACTGGTCGGAGTGACGGGTGAAGCGCCCGCGGCTTTCCCAAGCGTTCGGAGATTCGGAAAATAGGATTCCCTGCACGGAAAAATCCGTGCAGGGAATCCTTTGCGTGTTGCCGATTACCCGAGCGTTGTCAGAAAATTCAGCAGTGCGCGGCGGGCGTCCGGGGAAAGACGGCTCCATTCGTGAAGCAGGCGGTTTTCATCCTCCGAGAGCGCGTTGTCGCTTCCGCCGAAAAAACAGGCGAGGGAAATGCCGAGTGCGTTGCAGATCTTCTCCAGGGTCGGGACCGAGGGAGAGTTGCAGCGCAGAAAAAGATTGGAAAGCGTGGATTGCGGAATGCCGGATTTTTGGGAAAGCGTATACATACTCCAGCCGCGTTCGGCAATCAACTCACGAATGCGTTCCAAACAATCCATTCCGGTGCCCTCCCTGCTTCCAAATAAAACAAACGGTTATCAATTATATCATACACTTTTTTCGAAAAGGAAAAAGTATTAAAAAGGGTTGACAATGGTATTAAAAGGTGATATAATAGTTACACGGTTGAAATATTCCGAGTCGGTTGTTATTATTTTTAAACCGGGTTTTAACGGAAGAAAGCGAGGAAAAGAGGATGCGCAGAAACTATCTGACGGTTGAAAACGGACTTGCGGTTGCGCTTGGAATCGGCAGTCTGATTGCGGGAATCCTTGCACGGAACGCGGAGCCGAAGGTGAGTTGTTTTGCGTTGAGCCTGATGGCTTTTTTCTATCTGGCGCTGAATGTTGCGGACACGAAAAAAACGGTCTGCCCGAGATGCGGAGCGAGATTGTGGAACAGGCGGTCCGGAAAAAGCGAAGCGGAACGGGTCGAAACGAAGGACGACACCGGGGAGGTCGTTCGGATTGCGGTTGTCTGTCCGAATTGCGGAAACGAAATGATAATCTGGAAA
>CAKSUH010000074.1 GCA_934500855.1 uncultured Eubacteriales bacterium | reverse complement strand
GTCGTCAAACCCCGCAAGGGAACCCGTCCATACCTTCACGCCGTTCACTGCGGCATAAAGACGGATCTCGACCCGCCAACCGACGCAGGCAAGAATATGGCGGTCGGTTTTCAGTTCGCGTTCGATTCCGCAGGAGGAGACTTCCAGGTGGTATGCGTCATCAATGGGATCCGCCTCATCCAGAACGGGGTCGATTGCGCGGTGCATGTTCTCGCAGTCGTCGATTGTGATACCGTTTTCGCTGTCAATCTCGATCCGCAGATAGTAATCCGCGCCTTCCTTGACATATTCGACATCCCAAATGTCATATCCGAGGTCGCGGGCGATCGGCTCCGCCAAAGCCCTGACGGTTGCCGCAATGGTCCCTCCGTTTTTTTTCATCGGCTTCTCTCCATTCCAAAAATTAAGAGCGGGTCACCTGAACCCACTCCCAAACACTCCTATACTCTACCCTATATAGTATAGCACAGTTTTTCCGCTTTTGCAACCCCTTTTATAAAAAAAGATGAAGATTTTCCGAAAAAATCCGAATTTTCGGGGGTGGGAGCGTGAAAAAAGTGCGTCGGGTTGCGCAAAAAGCCGGCAAACCCGACGCGAATTCCGAATCTACTTATAGAGATAGTCCACCTGTCCCGTCATCAGGGCAATCAGTCCCCGGTAAACGATTTCGGGGTGCTCGTGAAAATGCTCCTTCATTTGCTGTGCATGGTAATCGGAATCGGTGTTGACGGTTGCCTGCAGGAGGATTTTGTCCTTTTCCTTCAGGGTGACCGTGACATTGACGGAGGTATCCGCCTGCCGCTCCGACGAGCACATGACCGACACACCGCGGCGGCGGAAGTCGAGGTATTGCAGGGCGCAGGCGAGGCTTTTGTCAAGTACCGACTGGAACAGGTCGCTTTTCAGCTCCTCCGCAACCAGACATCCGCGCCGCGTTACGGCATAGAGCGGGTCGCCCTGCTCGTTTTTGCCGACTTCCTCAATCAATCCGTTTTCGGTGAGATGCGGGAACGCCTCCGCAAAATCGAGGTACATCACATAGTCGGTCTGCATCAGCATTTCCCCGATGGTGAGGTAATCCAGCGGCAGGTTGACATTCTTCAGCAGATACAGCGTGAAGATTTTGACATTGTTCAGCCTTGTTTCGAGCTTTCCCATACAAACGCCTCCTTTCGGGAACGGCACCGTCGGTCCGACAGTATCAGTATACCATATTTTTTTCCTGTTTTCAAGACTTTTATTGCAATTGAGCCGATTTTGTGGTATGATATAGAAAAGCCCCTTTGAAAGGAAGATATTTTTATGACCCGAATTGCTTTGCTCGGCTTCGGCGTGGTCGGCTCCGGGACCGCCGAGGTTCTGACCGAAAACCGCGCCCTCCTCGCCTCCCGCGCGGGGGATGAGATTGACATCCGTTATATTCTGGACCGCCGCGAGTTTCCCGACCATCCGCTCGGTGACCGCGTGGTACACGACATCGCGCCGATTCTCGCCGACCCCGAGGTCCGTGTGGTTGCCGAAATGATGGGCGGCGCGCATCCCGCCTATGAATTTACGCGTGCGGCGTTGGAGGCGGGAAAGAGTGTGGTGACCTCCAACAAAGAGGTGGTTGCGACCTTCGGGGCGGAGCTTCTGGACATCGCCCGCGTGCACGGCGTTTCCTATCTGTTTGAAGCGAGCGTGGGCGGCGGGATTCCGATTATCCGTCCGCTTCGCGACGATTTGTCCTCCAACCGCATTCTGTCGGTCAGCGGTATTCTCAACGGAACGACCAACTTCATTCTGACCGAAATGGGAAAGTCGGGCGAGACTTTTGCGTCGGCGCTTGCCGAAGCGCAGAAGCGCGGCTATGCCGAAGCGGACCCGACCGCCGATGTGGAGGGCTTGGACGCGGCGCGCAAGATCGTGATTCTTGCGGCGCTGTCCTTCGGGGTTCTGCTCTCGCCCGCGGAAATCACCGTGAAGGGAATTACGCAACTGACCGCCGAGCAGACCGAGGTTGCGGAGTCTCTCGGCTGTGCGGTAAAGCTGATCGGGCACACCGAGCGGATCGGGGAGCGGGTGCTGGCGCTGGTTGAACCGCACATGGTGCCTGCCGAAAACCCGCTCCGCCATGTGGACGGGGTCTACAACGGGATTCTGGTGGACGGAAATATGCTCGGTCGGGCATTCTTCTACGGCGCGGGCGCGGGCAAACTGCCGACTGCGAGCGCCGTGGTTGCGGACATTCTGAACGCGATCTCTCCCGCCGAAAAGCTGCAGCTTCCCGCATGGCGCGTTGCAACGAAGGAGGACTACGCTTCTCCCGCACTCCGTCGGGTTCGCCGTTGCTTTGTTCTCGCGGGGTGTGCGAACTGCGCGGAGAAAACGAAGCCGTTCTTCGGTTGCGACAGTTATATCGTGCGGGACGGCAGCTTCGCTTTCCTCAGCCGTCCGATGACGGACGCCGAGGCGGAGGAGGCGATTCATGCCTGCGGGAAGAAGCTCCTTTGGACCATGCCCGTGGCGGATTGAGCGGAAGTCCCCGAAAGAACGGAATCCCGGAGAGTTCCGGAGTTTTCCGGATCCCGCATAAAAGGAAGGCAGGTGCTTTGCATCTGCCTTCCTTTTTGTTTGCAGGCGCCTTGACCGTGCGCGAAATGTTCTTTCGGAAAAGGTTCCCGCAGTTGGGCACGGCAACGCTCCGAATCTTTTGCTGCTTTCAAAAATGCAAAACAGAACGCATAAAACTTGCATATTTTTGAGCAAAAGAACAGAATTTGAATGAAAATCACTCGAATTTCGCAAAAGCACTTGACAACATTATGCAGAATGGATATAATAGATATACACTTTTTACCATATCCTGATATCGGAGGAAAAAACGAATGACGAAACGGGTTTATAATTTTTCGGCAGGACCGTCCATGCTGCCGTTGTCGGTTCTGGAGACTGCAGCGGCGGAACTGGTCTGCTACGGGGAGAGCGGGATGTCGGTGATGGAGATGTCGCATCGCTCGGCGGACTACGAGGCGATCATCGCCCGCGCGGAGGCGGATCTGCGGACGCTGATGAAGATTCCGGACAACTACAAGGTCCTGTTTCTGCAGGGCGGCGCGTCCACGCAGTTTGCGGCGGTTCCGCTGAACCTGATCGGACGGACGGGGAAGGCGGATTATGCGGTGTCGGGGCAGTTTTCGGACAAAGCGTTCCGGGAAGCGCAAAAGCTCGGCTACGATGTCCGTTGCGTTGCGTCGACGAAGGATGACAACTTTGACCATGTTCCGACCGTCACGCGTGCCGATCTCCGCCCCGACGCGGCGTATCTGCACATTTGCTTCAATAATACTATATACGGAACAAAATATCCGTATATTCCCGACACGGGCGACATTCCGTTGGTTGCGGACCTGTCCTCCTGCATTCTTTCGGAGCCGGTGGATGTTTCAAAATTCGGCGTGATTTATGCGGGCGCGCAGAAAAACATGGCGCCTGCGGGGCTGACGGTTGTTATCGTCCGCGAGGACCTGCTCGGATACGCCGAGAAGAGAATGCCGACCATGCTGGAGTGGAAAATCATGGCGGATAACGGCTCGATGTACAACACGCCGCCGTGCTATGCGATTTATGTGGCGGGGTTGGTCTATCGGTGGCTGCTCGAAAAAGGCGGAACGGAAGTGATGAAGGAGAAGAACCTTTGCAAGGCAAACCTGCTGTATGATTATCTGGATTCGCAGACCTACTATCGGGCGCCCGTGCGGAAGGAATGCCGTTCGATGATGAATGTCACATTCGTCACGGACAATGCGGAGCTGGACAAAAAGTTTGCGGCGGAGGCGGCAGATGCGGGACTGAAGAACCTCAAAGGGCATCGCTCGGTCGGCGGTATGCGCGCGTCGATCTACAATGCCATGCCGTATGAGGGCGTGGAAGCCTTGGTGGCGTTCATGAAACGGTTCGCCTCCGAGAATCCAAAGACCTGAGAGATGGGGGAGACGGAATATGAAGATTCGGTTGCTCAATAAAATCGCGCCCGTCGGCTTGGATGTACTGGGCGGACGGTATGAAGTCGGGAACGACGCGGAGGACCCGGACGGCATTCTGGTGCGCTCGGCGGATATGCAAAAGATGCCGCTCGGCGGAAGGCTTACGGCAATCGCCCGCGCGGGGGCAGGGGTGAACAACATCCCCGTTGCGCGCTGCTCGGAAGCGGGGATTGTGGTGTTCAATACGCCGGGGGCAAACGCAAACGGGGTCAGGGAACTGACGATCTGCGCGTTGCTGCTTGCCGCGCGGGACATCATCGGCGGAACGGAATGGGTCAGGGGACTGACGGGCCCCGACATTGCCGGGCAGGTGGAGAAAGGAAAGTCCGCCTTTGCGGGAACCGAACTGGCGGGGAAAACGCTTGGGGTTATCGGACTCGGCGCAATCGGCGGGATGCTTGCGAACACGGCGCTGGAACTGGGGATGAAGGTGGTCGGGTGCGACCCGTTCCTGTCGGTGGAAGGCGCATGGAACCTGGACCACCGCGTGACGCGGGCGGCAACCTTTGACGAGATTTTTGCGGTCTCGGACTATATCACGCTGCATGTCCCCGCGACCGAGGACACAAGGGGGATGATCTGTGCCGCAAGCATTGCGAAAATGCGGGACGGTGTGCGGATCATAAACCCGGCGCGCGCGGATCTGGTTGCGGCAAAGGACCTGAAAGCGGCGCTGGAGAGCGGAAAAGTGGCGAAGTATATAACCGATTTTCCGACGGAGGAGCTGATGGGCGTGAAGAATGCCGTGCTGATTCCGCATCTCGGCGCGTCAACCGAGGAATCGGAGAACAACTGTGCGGTGATGGCGGCGCGGGAGCTGGACGACTATCTGACGAACGGCAACATCCGCAACAGCGTCAACTATCCGACGGTGGAACTGCCCGCAACGGGGGACGCGCGGATCTGTGTTCTGCACGCGAATGTGCCGGCAGTGCTGTCCGGTATCACGACTGCGCTTGCGGAGGACGGCGTGAACATCGAAAATATGATCAACAAATCCAAAGGGGACAATGCCTATACGGTGCTGGATGTCTCGCCGCGTCCCGCAGAGGACGCAACGGCGCATATCCGCGCGATCGGCGGGGTCCGACGCGTGCGCGTGCTGCCGTAACCGCGAAACGCACGCAGAGTGGAAGGCTTTGCGCGAAGGAAACCGAAATATGCACCGTCTGTGCTTTTATATTTTTATGTTATGGAAAAGGATGCTTTCGGCATCCTTTTTCTTTCTGTAAATGAATTTTCGAAAACGAAAACTTGCAAATCGGAAAAAGGAAAGATCAGGACTCGCAAAATCGCAAATTGCAACAAAAAAAACTATGAAGTCTTTTCGCGGTCGAAAAAGCGCGAAACTTTGCGGAAAAATACGGAAAAAGCGGAAATAATGAATCGGGAGAATTGCGCAACTCTCATTTTCGGAGCCGTTTTGCGAATTGTCGATCGCTTTTTACAAAAGAAAAAAGCCGAAAAAAATCCCTATTTTACATAATTCGGTGCATCAAATATGCAAATTAGGCTATATATAGTCTACATGGAGGGCGGAAGCGTGATATACTATAGCAAATCAAACGGAAGTCAACTTCCGGGCACCGTTTGAAACGAAAAAACGCCGGCTTGCCGGTAATCATTATTTATAGGAGGAATCCGAAAATGAGAAAGTTCAGAATTGTTTCACTCACCCTGGCTGCCCTGATGACCCTCTCTCTTCTGGCTGCATGCTCGAAAAAAGGTCCGGACAGCGAATCCGGAACAACGGGCGTAACCGGCACGAGCGGCGGAGGCGAAATCAAAGTTCCCGTGACCTTTGCCAACGGCAACATCAGCTACCTTAACCTGGATAATAAGGTGTACGGCAAGGACGGCGACTACTGGTCCCTGTACGAGAAGTACGGGAAAGATGTTACCACCGCCGATGTAAAAGTCGACGACGACGGCAATGCCTATATTGTCAAGGACGGCAAGAATTACCTGCTCGGACTGGATTTCCTGTCGATGGCAATGGTGTACAACTGCGGCGACGGCGATATGGCGGCACAGAAAGCCGAATATGCGAAGTGGTGGCAGTGGTATATCGAAAGATGGAACAAATTGCTCCCCGAGATGCCGCTGTACTCCAACGAGTACTATGATGTTTACAACACCAAGATCTCCGGCGTCAAAGAGAACCCCACCAACCCCTACTGGGGACCGGCTGACGCTCTGATTGACTGGACCTCCAAGGACGGCAGTTTTATCATCGGTAACTCCACCGAGCTGTCCGGAACCTTCCGTTACGCCACTTTCGGCGCGAGCAGCCCGGGTGCCGCCGATCTGGATGTTCAGACTCTGACCTCCGGTCTGGGTACGGTTGTTTCCAACAAGGAAGGCGATTATGTCTGGAACGGAACCGTTGTGAAGTCTCACAAAGAGACCGAGAATGCGGACGGCTCCAAGACCTTCGAAATCGAGATTTACGATGATCTGAAGTTCAGCGACGGAAGCGCTGTAACCGCGAAGGATTATCTTGCGTTCACATTGGCATTCTCTACGCCTGTTGCGGCAAAAGCTGCCGGCAAGGACCACCGCGCCGCCATGCAGATTGTCGGTTATGACACCTTTGCAAAATATGACGGCACTGCAGGCGAAGGCAAGACCAAGGAACTGAGCGGTCTGCGTCTCTTGGGCGACTACAAGTTCTCCGTTACCATTGATGCGCAATATCTGCCTTACTTCTACGATGTGACCTACGCTTCTTTCTCTGCACAGTATGCGAAGATGTGGCTTGGCAACGCCGAGATCAAGGATGATGGCAACGGTTGCTATCTGACCGAGGCGTTCTATGAAAAGAGCGGCGATGCGTATGTGAACGCCGCGCACATCAAGGCGTCCTCGAAGGATATTTCTTCGTATCCTTACTCCGGCGCATATTTCGTGGAGAGCTATGACGCTTCCTCCAAGACTGCCGTTCTGAAAAAGAATGCGAACTTCAAGGGCAACTATGAGGGTACCAAGCCCAAGATCGAGCGGGTTACCTACAAGAAGATCGTTACCAAAACGCAGCTTGCCGACCTGAAGGCGGGCGGTGTGGATATCCTGTCGGGCGTTACCGGCGGTGACGCAACCAAGGAAGCGCTCAAGCTGATCAGCGAAAGCAACGGAAAGTTCGATTCCATTCACTACAGCCGCGCCGGCTACGGAAAACTGGGCTACCGCTGCGACTTCGGTCCCGCGCAGTTCACTGCGGTCCGTCAGGCGATCGCCTACAGTGTGGACCGTGAGACTTTTGCAAAGAACTTCACCGGCGGTTACGGAACCGTTTCGAACGGTCCGTACTACACCGGCTCGTGGATGTACAAGGCGGCTGTTGTCAACGGGATGACGCTGAATGCCTATGCAGTGGATACA
>CAKSUH010000073.1 GCA_934500855.1 uncultured Eubacteriales bacterium | reverse complement strand
GTATTATACCATAAACCCGTCCCTTTGTCAAGCCCTTTTCAAAAAAAAATGATTTTCCTCCGACTTTTTTTCAAAACCATCTTGACAAATCGACCGAAATCGGGTATAATGATATATGTTCCGCTCGGACACTCCTTTTCTTCTCCTTTGTGTCCGTCGGGTTTTTATTGAACCGGATTCTGTTCGGTTCCTCATATGCTGGTGTAGCACAGTGGTAGTGCAGCTGATTCGTAATCAGCAGGTCGTAAGTTCAAATCTTATCACCAGCTCCAAAAAAAACGAACGCAAAAGCGTTCGTTTTTTTGTTTTTTCTCTTGACTTTTATTTGCTTTTGTGTTATACTTTTCATACAAGTATGACGAAAGGGGAGAGCTATGGCAAGGGGAAAGCAGATACTCGGATTGCCGAAGGGAAAGCATCTGTTCGGAACCGCAAAGGTCGGCGAAAAGGGACAGATCGTGATCCCGAAAGAAGCGCGTGAGCTGTTCGGCATCAAGCCCGGCGATACGCTCCTGATTCTCGGAGACGAGCGGGTCGGTATCATCGCAACGGCACCCGATGTTATGAACGATACCGCCTACCGCGTGCTCCACAAAATCGAGGACGGCTGACGGGGCGGCAGGTTCGGAAGTCGGTTTGATCTAATTTTTATTTGATCCGGAAAGGAAGATTACGAAGATGTCTGTTATGCAACGGTTGGTATTGATTTGCGCGGGGTTGGCGGCGATTTGCGCCGTGAGCCGCGTTGCACTGAAGAAAAAACGCGCGGAGCGCGCGGGCGCGGGGAACAAAAGGAACGGCGGAAACTGCGCTCCCTGCGGCGGAAGTACGGTTGAACCGACCTTTACGGCGGAGGCGCCGGCGCTTGCGACAAAGCCCGTCAATCGCGGAATGCGCGCGGTCGGTCTGCTTCTGGCGCTGATGCTGTTCTGCGCCGCCGCAGTGTTGGGCGGGACGGCGCTTGTCCGCATCGGGTCGGATGCGGGAGAGATCACGGGTCCTGTGGAGGCGGAATTCGTCCGCGCGAACACGGCGGAGGAAGAAGGCTACGATGAGGACAACACGGTCTGCCGCGTGGAGTACACGAGCGATGCGACCGATGCGGTTCTTGCGGTGGAATACACCTATGAGGAGTGGGAAGCGCTCCCCGAGGGGCATCGGCTGACGGGGTATGTTTATCACTCGGAGAAGAAGGGCATTGACGCGGCGTTTGCCTCCGAAGCGGACGATGCGACGGTCCGCGCAGGCTTGCGCGAGGTGATGACCGACCGCGAAGCCATGCGGCTGAATGTTGCGCTGGCGTTGCTTCTGGTGTCGGTCGGAACGGTTATCATGTCCTGCGGGTGGCAGTTCTATTCTGCTTACGAAAAAATCTGGTTCCTGTCGATTCTGATTCTTGCGGCAGTGTTCGGGATCCTGTTTCCCGAGGAGGACTGCAACGGCATCAGCGGAATTGCCATTATGGCGCTGTATCTGGCGGATACCCTGCTCAACATCTGGTGCGAACTGTTGATTTCCAAGCAGAGCAAGTGGAATTTCATTGTTTCGGTATTCGTGGAGATTGCCGAGATCGGCATTTGCGTTCTGCTCCGCTACCGTTTTGCGACGATGGCGACAACGCTGTTCTTCTGGTTGCCGATTGACATCATCAGTTTTGTGAACTGGCACCGTCATCCAGACCGTCAGGAGGAAGAACTGACCGTTGTGCGGACCCTGCGCGGCTGGCAGGAGGCGCTGGTTCTGGTCGGCATTGCGGTCTGGACCTTTGGTCTGGGCTATCTGCTAACCCGTCTGGATGTGGGAACCGATCTGTTCGGCGGAAACGAATTCCTTGCAACGCTGGTTATTTATCTGGACGCCTGTGCCTCTGCCGTCGGTGTGGCGAACGGTTTGTTCATCCTCTTCCGCTTCCGTGAGCAATGGATTGCGTGGATTACCTGCGCGATTCTGGAAGCCGTTATCAATGTGCTTTCGGGTCAGTTTGTGCTCCTCGTCCTCAAGGCGGGCTATGTGACGAACTCGATCTACGGCTATGTCAAGTGGACCAAGTACATCAAGAGCGCGGAGGAAGCGAAGGGATGCGCCAAAGGGGGCTTTTAAGGAAAGCCCCCTCTGGACTCCCCAAACCTTTTAACCCATATTTGAAAAGTGCGAACAAGGTGCGCAATCCTTTTTGGGGATAAGGCACTATGTTCGCACTTTTTTAGTGGGGATAAAAGTTTTGAGGGAGTCCAGAGGGAACTTTTTCAAAAGTTCCCTCTGGCGCGTCCCTCCGGCAAAAAACGGAAGAGAAAGGGGAGCGCGGAGGCGGGGAGCGCAACCATTATAAAGTAGCGCACGCAAACGCCCGCGCGGAGGCCGAGAAGCGCGTTCAGGGGCGCTTTCAGGACGGCGCGGAGACCGAGCATCAGCCCAAGTCCGAGCGCCACTTTGAGAAGCTGACCCCACCAAATCGCCTCGGTGCGGTAGCGGGACTTGTAGCGGTCTGCGGCGTAGGCGACGGCAAGCCCCAGCACCATGCCGAGGATCTGCCATGCCACCTTGACGGCATCGGTGTAGTTGGTCGCGTCCATGTCGGCGGGGAAGGCGTAAAGTTCCACGAACAGGAGGTTGCCGAGCGTCAGCGCGAGCGCCGCGCCGAAGAACCACCACAGCCCACCGCGGGTACGGTCGGCGCATTGGGTGAGGGATTTTGTTGCAAGCACGATACAGACTCCGATGGCGAAGGAAACGCCGACATCAAGCGGTGTATGAACGCCGAGGTACATTCGGCTGAAGGCGACCGAAACGCACGCGACCCAGCCGCCGATTTTCACGGCTTTGCGGCGGGAAGTGACTGCCAGACCGCCGAAGAGGGTGACGGCGGTTTGGGTATGTCCGCTTGGGAAGGAGTACCCGGTTGCACCCGCGCGGGCGCTTTCCACAATCTGAAAGGCGGGGTCGAGCACCCACGGGCGGGGGATACGGAACGCCATTTTCAGAATCTGGACCGTGACCAGACCGAAGAACCCGCAGAACAGCAGGTAATACCCTTTCTTTTTATCGACGCACCACAGCACGATGAGTGCGGCAACGATAAAGACCACTTCGCCGCCTGCGTAGGTAAGCGCGCCGAACACGGCGTCAAAAACGGGGTTTCGCCATGTGGCGATCCATCTGAGAAAATTCATGTTGCCTCCTTTAAGAGTTAAGACCTCGGGGCTTTGCCCCGAACCCTACTTGAAAACTTCTTGAAAGAAGTTTTCAAGACTTTCAAGAACTTTAACCAAGGGGATTTTTATCCCTTTCTTTTTGTAATTTGAATTCTGATGTAGCCATATTCCGTGCTACGCATTCCGGCTGCTACGAACCAAATCCCGTTGAGCGGGATTTGGGCGCTTGCGCTTTCTCCGCTACCGGATAGAAACTGTTCAAGTTAGTTGATGGACGGGCGGAACGACACATGGGTCGTTCCGCATGGATTATAAGGGAATGGGTGAGGTGAAAAAAGAGATGCCGCCGCGAGGGTGACATCTCTTTTGGGGTTGAATCAGTCGGTCACGAAGGGCAGGAGCGCCATGTTGCGAGCACGCTTGATTGCGGTGTTCAGCTCTCTCTGGTGCTTTGCGCAGGTGCCGGAGATTCTGCGGGGCAGGATCTTGCCTCTCTCGCTGATGAACTTTCTCAGCTTGCCGCTGTCCTTGTAATCAATGAAATCAACCTTATCTGCGCAGAAAATGCAGACCTTTTTTCTTCTGCGGTTCATCGGGCGAGCCGGACGAACCACGGGTGTTGCTTCTGTTCTATCCATCTTATGAAATCCTCCTCATTCGGTTTCCTGCCCGTCAGAACGGCAGGTCCTCATCTGTTTTCAGTTCTTCAAATTTCGGGGTTACATTCGGTGCCGATGCAAACGCAGGGGGAGCGGCGTAAGAGGGGTCGGGCGTATACTGTCCGCCTGCCTCCGACTTGCTGTCCACAAACATTGCTTCGTCCACCACAACCTCGGTTGCGTAACGGTTCTGTCCCTGCTGGTCCTGATAGGTTCTTGTCTGAATCGAACCCGTCACGCAAAGAGACGAGCCTTTGCGGAAATAGCGGGAGATGAACTCCGCGGTCTGTCTCCATGCAACAAGGTTAATGAAGTCCGCCTGCGGCTGTTGCTGTGTGCCGTCTGCCGCTTTGGACTGGTACCGACGGTTGATTGCGAGACGGAGTGTGACCACGGCAATACCGCTTGCGGTCTGTTTCAGCTCCGGGTCGGCAACCAGCTTGCCGGCAAGAATGACTTTGTTCAGGTTCAGGTTAGCCATGTCGGTTCTCCTTTCCCGTTGCGCGGATTACTCTGCGTCGGTCGTTTCCGACTCTGTGTTTGCGGCTTCCTCGGCGGCAGCGGCAGCGGCGGCTGCGCGGGCAGCTTCCTCGGCGGCGCGCTTTGCGGCAAGGACAGCGGCTCTTTCGCTGGCGTCGTACTCGAGTTTGACGGTCATCGCGCGGATCACGCTTTCATCGATGTTCATCAGACGCTCCAGCTCGGTGGGGAAGTCCCCGACGCACTTGAAGGTGACCACCGTGTAGTAGCCCTCGTTCATATCCTGAATCGGATATGCCATGCGGCGCTTGCCCCAATCGTCAACCGAAACGACTTCCGCGTTCGATGCGATGAGGTTTTTGAACTTGTTCACCGTTTCCGCAGTGGCTTCATCACCGTTTGCGAGGCTGACGACGAACATGGTTTCATAAGAGTTGAGCTTGTTTTCCATGTGGTTTCCTCCCTATGGACTTTCGGCACACGCTGTTTATGAATTTGCGTGGCAGAGAGACGGGCTTTTGCCCGTATCAATTGAATATTATATCATAAATGAAACGGCTTGTCAAGCATTTTTGCGAATTTTTTCGCCATTTGGCGGGATTTCACCCCCGAAAGCCCTTCAGATCGAAGTCAATGCTGTAAACGATGCGAGCCGCGCCGGGGATCGGAACGCTGCAACCTGCGCGGAATTGTTTCTCTTCACCTGCCTTCAGCCCGTCAAAGAACCATTCGCATCCGCCGCCCACAATCTTGTTCTGCTTGTTCAGATACTGATAGTGCAGCGCAAACGCGGGCAGGTCGTGCGCATAGGTGCTGACCAGTGTTCCCTTGAGAATCTCGTAGTGCTCGTCCCGCTTGATGCTGACCTTCTCGAGTTTCACGCCACGCGTGACGGCAGTCTCGGCGGGCAGGAACGCGCCCGCGCGGGCTTTCGCGCGGATTTCCGCCACTGCCGCGCCGCGCACCCGCCGCGTAATGCCGTAGTGGAACACCGCCCCCGGGTCAACCGTGCTGACACGGTCCCCGATGACATCGATGATGTTGCCTTCGCGATCCTTCAGCGTGATATCGACCTTGATGTCCTGCAGAGCGCGGTCGGCATTCGGGTTTCGCAGATCCACGCCGAGCGAGAGGAAGTAGGTCTGATTCTCGCGCTTGCCCGAGCTTCCGCCCACCGCGCAGACCGTTACAGGGAGCGACGGCGGCAGGTCGGGCTTTTCGAGGTCATCGAGAATCTTTTCAAATGTCCGGCAGTAGTTCCACGCGTAGGTTTCTTTCGGCTTTCTGCCGTCCATGTAGGCGAATTCGGTCAGGCAGATCATGAACAGCTTGAGGTAATTCATCAGTGCGGGGACCGCCTTTGCCTGTATCGCCAGCTTGAGGCAGGAGGACCAATAGGAGGGGACGGTGAGGTCAAAGCCGTAGCCGTATTTGACCACCGCAATGCCGAATTCGCGGCTCTCGGGCGCGCGGAAGAGGGCGAGCATCTTCTCGGTTACCGCGTCCCCGACCGACGGCGCGACGGCATGGCGGAAGAACTGCTCGGCGGCGTCCGGGTCCCACCCTTGCGTGTAAGCCTCCATCAGGAGCGCAAAGGAGAACTGCTCGTGCATATTGAGGTCGGGCAGGAGCGCGGCGAGGTCGATGTCGCGCTTGCCGTGAATGACGCAGGGGAGGGAAAGAAAATCGGCAATGTCGCGCGCAATCTCGCCCGCATTTTTGCCTGCTGTGTTCAGATAATCGGTTTCCATTTTGGGTTCGGTCCTTTCGGCATGAAATTTTTTTCGGGCAGTCCTGCAAATTTGTCGCTTTCCGCTATTGCATTTCCGCGCGGAATATAGTATAATTAAAAGAAAGATCTCGGAGCGTTGCAGGGGAATTCTCGCTGTTTCTCTTGGTTGGAGCAGATTGATCCCCCTCATCAGTCGCTGTCGCGACAGCTTCCCCCCAAGGGGAAGTCTGCTGTACAGCGTGCAATTCCCCTAAATACAGCTTTTGCTATTAACTCGATTCGGGTTGATACAAAACACGAATGCAATTTCGCAAAGAGGCTTCCCCTTGGGGGGAAGCTGTCGCGTAAGCGACTGATGAGGGGGGGATAATTTTTCGCTCACCGTTGCAACATGGTTTTTTCCTTCATCAGGTTAAGGGATAACCCCTGAGTGGGTTCGGGCAAAGCCCGGGGTCTTACTTCCTTTATTATACACGATAAACCGCCTCTTGACAAGTGGTTTCGGGAGATTTCCCGCGAAAGGAGCCTGTTTATGTACGAAATTCTTGAAAAACGAGCGCTGAATCCGACCGTAACGCTCATGCGCGTCCATGCGCCCGCGGTTGCGAAAAAGGCGGAGCCGGGGCAGTTCATCATTCTGCGCACCGATGCGGATGGCGAGCGCATTCCGCTCACCGTTGCGGACTTTGACCGCACTTCGGGCAGTGTTACCGTCATTTTTCAGGTTGTCGGCGCAACCACCGAGCGGCTGAATCATCTCTCGGTCGGGGACTGCCTGCATGATTTTGTCGGACCGCTCGGTCGCGCCACCGAAACCGACGGAAAGAAAAAAGTCGCCGTTGTGGTCGGCGGCGTCGGGTGCGCCATCGGCTACCCCGTGGCGAAGAAATTTCACGAAAACGGCACGGTCGTTCACACGGTCGCGGGTTTCCGCACGAAGGACCTTGTGATTCTCGAGGACGAGTTCGGCGCGGTTTCCGACCGTTTTGTGCGGATGTCCGATGACGGCTCGTGGGGCGAAAAGGGACTGGTCACCGACGCGCTCCGCGCCCTGATCGAGAGCGGCGAGAAGTACGACGAGGTGATTACCATCGGTCCGCTTCCGATGATGAAATTCGTCTGCCGTCTGACGAAGGAGTACGGCGTTCCGACGGTTGCTTCCATGAATCCCATTATGATTGACGGAACGGGGATGTGCGGCGGCTGCCGCCTGACCGTTGGCGGCAAGGTGCGCTTTGCCTGTGTGGACGGTCCCGAATTCGACGGACACGAGATTGATTTTGACGAGGCGATTGCGCGGTCGTCGATGTATAAGCCGTTCGAGCGGCACGCGTATGAGGCGACCTGCAACCTGTTCCGGAAGGGGGAGAACTGACATGCCGAATATGAATCCGAAAAAGAATCCCATGCCGTCGCAGGACCCGCAGGTGCGCAGACGGAATTTTGAAGAGGTGGCGCAGGGCTACAC
>CAKSUH010000072.1 GCA_934500855.1 uncultured Eubacteriales bacterium | reverse complement strand
CGTCCGGACTGCTGATGCTTCTGCTCGGGTGCGTGCTTCTGATTTCGCCCGACCGGATGCTGAACATCCTCTGCACGGTTTTCGGAATCCTGATCCTGTCGGACAGTCTTTTGAAAATACAGATTTCCGTTGACGCGTATCGTTTCGGACTGAAACGATGGTGGCTGATTCTTACCGCCGCAACCGTCTCGGCAGTGTTCGGAGCAATTCTGATTTTCCGTCCCGCTGAAAGTCTCCGTATCATGACGGTCCTGCTCGGAATTTCCCTGTTCGCGGACGGCGTGCTGAACATCAGCACGGCTCTGTGCGCGGTCCGGATCGTCCGACACCAAAAACCCGACTGCTACGAAGCCGAATTCAGGGAGAACCTCTAAAGAAAAAAAAAGGAGTTATTCATTATGCGCTTTTCCAAAGCGGTTGTCAGATGCCGCGTACCCATTCTGATTTTCACGATTCTTTTGCTGATCCCCTGCGTGTTCGGCATGATCAATACCCGCATCAATTACGATATGCTGGATTATCTGCCATCCGATATGGACACGGTCAAAGGGCAGGATACCCTTCTGGAGGATTTCGGCAAAGGGGCATTTTCTTTCATTATAGTAGAAGATATGCCCGCAAAGGATGTAGCCGGGCTGACCGAAAAAATCAAAGCGGTCGACCATGTGGAAACCGTTCTCTGGTATAACACGCTGGCGGACATTTCCATTCCCATGGAACTGTTGCCCGACGAGATCTTCAAAGCCTTCAACACCGGGCATTCCACCATGATTGCCGTCTTTTTCGACAGTGCAACTTCCGCGGATGTGACCATGGACGCCATCCGTGAGATCCGTTCGATTGCGGGCAGGCAGTGCTTCGTTTCGGGAATGTCGGCGCTGGTCACCGACCTGAAGGACCTGTGCGAAAAAGAGGAACCGATTTATGTCGGCATCGCGGTTGCATTGGCGCTGGTTGCCATGCTTCTCTTCCTCGACAGCTTCCTCGTCCCGTTCATCTTCCTCGCTTCCATCGGCGCGATGATTCTGGTCAACCTCGGAAGCAACTACTTCCTCGGCGAAATTTCCTACATGACAAAAGCGCTTTCGGCAGTCCTGCAGCTTGCCGTTACGATGGACTACTCCATCTTCCTCTGGCACAGCTACAACGAACAGCGCCTCCGCCATCCCGATAAATGCGACGCGATGGCATATGCGATCCGCGACACGCTGACCAGCGTAATCGGCAGTTCGATCACCACCGTTGCGGGCTTCATCGCACTCTGTTTCATGAGTTTCACGCTGGGGCGCGACCTCGGAATCGTCATGGCAAAGGGCGTTGTGTTCGGCGTCATCGGTTGTGTAACCGTTCTGCCCGCGCTGATTCTGGTATTCGACAAACCGCTTCAGCACTCCCGCCACCGCTCGATTATCCCCAACATGAAGAGCGTGGCGAACTTTCTGACCCGCCGCTTCCCGATCTTCCTCGTGGTTTTCCTGCTTCTGATTGCGCCTGCGCTTTACGGCTACGGCAAAACCAACGACGAAGTGTACTATGACATGGGACAGTGCTTGCCGGAAGACATGGAATATGTCATTGCAAACTCCAAGCTGTCGGAAGAATTCGACATCGCCTCCACGCACATGGTACTTGTGGATGCAAAGCTGTCCGGTAAATCCGTGCGTTCGATGATACGCGAAATGGAAAAAGTGGACGGCGTGAAGTATGTTCTGGGGCTGGAATCGGTTCTCGGTTCCCGGGTTCCCGAAGAGATTCTGCCCGACAGCATCCGCAGCATTGTCAAGAGCGACAATTGGGAGCTGCTTCTCATCAATTCCGAATACAAAGTCGCAAGCGACAAAGTCAACGATCAGATCGACAGCCTCAACACCATTCTGAAAAAGTACGATCCGAGCGGAATGCTCATCGGCGAAGCCCCCTGCATGAAGGATATGATTGAGACAACCAATCACGACTTCCAAGTTGTCAATGCGATATCGATTCTCGCAATCTTCGTCATCATCGCGCTGGTGGAAAAGAGCATCAGTCTGCCGTTCATTCTGATTGCGGTTATCGAACTTGCCATCTTCATCAACCTCGGCATTCCGCACTATGCGGGACAGTCGCTCCCCTTCATCGCACCGATCTGCATCAGTACCATTCAGTTGGGCGCAACGGTTGACTATGCGATTCTGATGACCACGCGCTACAAAGCGGAACGCGCCGCAGGGCGGGATAAACGAGGGGCGGTTACCGAGGCGCTTGCCGCTTCAATCCCCTCCATTATCGTATCCGGTATGGGATTGTTTGCGGCAACCTTCGGTGTGGCACTTTATTCCGACATCGACATCATCAGCTCGATGTGTATGCTGATGGCACGCGGCGCGCTCATCAGTATGGCAAGCGTGATTTTCTTCCTGCCCGCACTGCTGATGCTGTTTGACGGTCTGATCCGTCATACCACCATCGGAATGAAACCCCGTCGGACGGCAGGCACCGAACAGCCCCGGGACGCCCGTTCCGAATTCGCCCATACCGCGACCGCTTCTGCGGAATACATGGTACGCACCCTTTCGGATGACGGCAAAAGCATGACGGCGCAGGACGCTTTGAAATATATCGGAATTCTTGCAGGCATGGGGCTTGGAATCCGCGCGGCATTCAAGTGGCTGAAAGCCCTGATGAACTGAGTTTACAGGAGGATTTAAGAATGAAAACAAAACTTGCTAAAATAATCAGCACAACGCTGGCGGTACTTCTGCTCGGCGGCGCCTCTGCGGGCATTGCGGTTCATGCCGTGCAGAATGACCAAACTCCGGAGGACACAACCAACCCCATCGGTTCCTCCTCTTCCGCAGAATCCGTTGAAAAGGCGGAAAAGAACGAAACCGTTTATGTGCTTGCGGGCAAAGACGGCGCGGTCAAAAAAATCATTGTCAGCGATTGGATCCGCAACACGCTCGGAGAAGGAAAGCTGAACGATTCGTCCGATCTCTCGGGAATTGAAAATGTCAAAGGTGACGAAAGCTACACCATGGGCGGCGACAACACCAAGATCTGGGACACGGACGGCAAAGACATCTACTATCAGGGAACCATTGAAAAAGAGCTTCCCGTAACGATCGGCATCCGCTATATGCTGGACGGCGAGACCGTTTCCGCAGAGGAAATTGCGGGCAAAAGCGGAAAAGTAACGATCCGTTTCGATTACACCAACCGTCAGTACCGCACGGTCACGATCGACGGCAAGGAAGAAAAGATTTATGTTCCGTTTGCAATGCTGACGGGAATGCTGCTTGACAACGATGTTTTCTCCGACATTGAGGTCACCAACGGAAAATGTATCAATGACGGCGACCGTACCGCTGTCATCGGCGTTGCGCTTCCCGGTCTTGCCGAAAATCTCGGCGTGACCGACGGGCAGGTTGCGATTCCCTCCTATGTGGAGGTCACGGCAACGGTCAAGGATTTCCGTCTTGCCACAACGGTCAGCGTTGCAACCAACGAACTGTTCAACAAAATCGACACCTCGGTATTCGACAACGCAACGGAAACCGCGGAAGAGAAGCTGACACAGCTGAGCACCGCCATGACGCAGCTGATGAACGGTTCTTCTCAGCTTTACGACGGCGTTTGCATGCTCCTTGAGCAGTCGGGTGCGCTGATCGACGGTATCGGTCAGCTTGCCGACGGACTGAAGGAGCTGAACGCCAACAGCGCAACGCTCCGCGGCGGTGCGAAACAGGTATTTGACGCGCTTCTGGCAACCGCGCAATCCGAGTTGGCAAAAGCGGGCGTGAATGTGACCCTGACAACCGAGAATTACGGTACGGTGCTGGACGGTGTGATTGCCTCTCTCTCCACGGCGGGCACGGAAGAACATCCGACCGCGCATGACGCGATTGTCACGGCGGTCACGGCGGCGGTTCGCGAACAGGTCACGGCGCAGGTCACCGAAGGCTACCGCGAGCAGGTTCTGGCGGCAGTCCTGCAAACACGGGGCATGACGGTTGAGCAGTACAATGCGGCGGTTGCGGCAGGCATGGTCGATGAGGACACGCAGGATCAGGTTGACGCGGCGGTTTACATTCAGATGAAGAAATCCGCCACGCAAACCGCCGTTTCGGCAATGGTGGACGCACAGATGGCAACCGAGCAGGTTCAGGCTCTGGTTACGCAGAATGTAACCGCGCAGGTCAACGAAAAGACCGCCGGAATCCAAGCACTGAAGGGTCAGTTGGACGACTACAACACCTTCTACACCGGCATCAACGATTACACGGCGGGCGTTGACAAAGCCTATGCGGGCATCTCCGAATTGGTTGCGCAGCTTCCGAAGCTGACGGCAGGCATTACCGATCTGCGCGACGGCGCGGGTCAGCTCCGCGACGGCTTGACCGAGTTCAACACCGAGGTGGTCGGCAAGCTGGTCGCTCTTGCAAACGGCGATGCCAAGACGGTTCTCGTCCGTCTGCGCGCAACGATTGATGTCTCGAAGTCCTACAACAACTTCTCCGGCATCGGCGACATGGACGGTCAGGTAAAATTCATCTACCGCACCGACGCTGTGTGAGGATGCGCCAGAGGGGGGCTTTTCAGGAAAGCCCCCTCTGGACTCCCCAAACCTTTTCACCCAATGGGAAAGTGCGAACATAGTGCCTCTATTCAAAGGTTGAAATATACGCCAATCACGAAAGCGGGACACAGTGAGAGAGACTCGTGCTTTGCTCAAACTCCATTCAGAGGCTCCTTGAAAAGCCCTTAAAAACTAAGAACTTCACCCCAAAGGCGGGATTCCAGCTTTGCATGGAATCCCGCCTTTGGGGTGAAGTTCTTGGGGTTCTTAGGGGGCTTCTCGAAAGAAGCCCCCTAAGTGGGTTCGGGCAAAGCCCGAGGTCTTTTTTTTTACTGCTCCCCGTTCTCGTCGACTGCGTAATCCTCGGGCATCGCCTCGGCTGCCGCCATCTCGTCCTCGAGAAGCGAACGAATCGAAAGGCTGACCTTCTGGTGCTCGTCGTCAATGTCGATGATGCGCGCGTCCACAACCTGTCCGACTTCCAGAACATCGGAGGGCTTCGCAATCCGCTGAAGCGCGATCTGCGAAATGTGGATCAGACCGTCCACACCGTCAATGATCTCGGCAAATGCGCCGAACGGCATCAGGCTGACGATCTTCACGCTTGCAACATCACCGATCGCATACTGCGCGCGGAAGATGTTCCACGGGTTGCTCTCCTCGGTCTTGTAACCGAGCGAGATGCGCTTCTTTTCGGGGTCAAAGCTCTTGACGAAAACCGTCAGAGGCTCGCCGACCGTGACAACATCCTCAGGCTTGCGGATGTGCTTCCAGGACAGCTCGGTCAGGTGAACCATGCCGTCTACGCCGCAACCGAGGTCAACAAACGCGCCGTAAGAGGTTGTGCTCTTGACAACGCCCGTGTAAACCTTGCCGACTTCGATGTTCGCCCAGAACTCCGCTTCCTTTTCGCGGCGCTCCTCGCGCTGAACCAGACGGATAGAGCCGATTGCCTTCTTGCCCGGCTTGACTTCAATGATGCGGAATTTGACCGTCTCGCCAACCAGCGTGGAGAGATCGCCGTCCTTCGGCACGCCGCTCTGCGACGCGGGAATAAAGACGCGGTTTGCACCGGTGTAGATCACAACGCCGCCCTTAACGGCTTCCGCAACCTTGCCCTCCAGAACGGTCTTGTTCTCGCAGGCTTCCTCAATGTTCTTCCAGTTGCGGTCTGCGTCAACTCTCTTCTTGGAAAGTTCCGCAACACCCTCAACATCGCTGACGCGGATGACAAACGCTTCCACGGTGTCACCCTTCTTGAACTGTTCGGTAAGCTTAAACGCAGGATCGTCGCTGATCTGTTCAGCCTTGATGTAACCGGTCACGCCGGTGCCAAGGTCCAGCTGCAGTTCGGCATCGGATACCTGTGTAACGGTTCCGGTAACAACATCTCCTGTATTTAAAGTTACGCATTGCGTTTCGTCGAGCATTTTTTCGAAATTTTCATTCATTTCGCTCATGGTTTTATATACCTCCTCTATTTCATTGCGCGGTGTGGATGCACCTGCAACAATTCCGATATGACAGGTCCCCTCCGGTATCCGGCGGTCCCATTCTGCGGCTGACGCAATCCGCACGGTTTGCGGACACGCGGACCGACAGATTTCGGCGAGTTTTGCGGTGTTGGAGCTTTCCCGCCCCCCGATGACAATCATCAGGTCACAGGTCTCCGCCAGCCGCTTTGCCTCGCTTTGCCGCTCTTCGGTCACTCTACATATTGTATCAAAAATGATCGCATTTGTATAGATGCTTTTCAACTTTTTTTGACATTCGTTCCAATTGCCCAAATTCAGAGTTGTTTGCGCCACCATAACGGGAGTTTTTTTGTCTATTCTGACAACTCCGCTCGGCATAAGTGCCAAATTCAGTGTCTGAGCGTCCGGAAACACATATTTCTCGCCCTCGAACCAACTGAGAATTCCGACCACCTCCGGATGCGTTTTGCTTCCGATGAGCAGCAGAACCTTGTCGGGCGCGCTGTTTTCCTTTGCGATCCGATGAATTTTCTTAACATAAGGACAGGTACAGTCCGTCACACGGAAATACGGATTTTCCGCCGCATAGCGGTTCAGCCGTTCCTCCGTCTCTTTCGTGCACCCGTGCGCGCGAACCAATACCGTTACCGGATGTTCCGCGTTTGCGCCCGCCGCAAGGGCAGGCAGGTCGCTGTCCGACACGGTCAGAACGCCGCGCCGCCGCAACCCTTCATTGTAGCTTTCGTTGTGAATCAGATGCCCCAGCGTTGCAATCGTCTCTCCCGCCCGTGCCTGTTCCAGTGCTTCTTCCAGTCGGTCGGTCGCACGCTTCACGCCGAAGCAGAAGCCCGCGTTTGCGGCAACGGTGATCTTCATTTCGCCACACCAAGCCTGTATTTTTCTTCAATCAGCCGAAGCAGTGCGGCGGTGCAGGTCTCGGGGTCCATCCACGAATTGTCAAATACCGTTGCATCCGGCGCGGCAACCGCAGGCGCGATCTCGCGCTCCCTGTCCTGACGGTCCCTCTGCCGCATATCGGCAAGCACTTCCTCGTAGTCCGTTTCCATGCCCTTCTGCTTCAGTTCCTCCCAACGCCGTTTTGCGCGGCACTCATCGGAGGCAGTCAGAAAGAGCTTCACATCTGCCTGCGGCAGAATCACGGTTCCGATGTCCCGTCCGTCCATAATCACGCTGCTCCGCCTTGCGATCTCCCTCTGCGTTTCCAACAGAAACGACCGCACTGCGGGAATTGCCGAGACCGCCGACGCGTACATCGACATCTCGGGCGTTCGGATGCGATTGCCCATTGCCTCGCCGTTCAGATAGACCTGCTGGGTCCCGTCCGCCTCATAGCGCAGGTCCAGTCGGATCTGCGGCAGAAGCGCCGCGACCGCCGCGGGGTCCTTTGGGTCAGCCCCCTGCTGTCTGACATAGTAACCGACCGTGCGGTAAAGCGCGCCCGTATCGACATAAACAATGCCGAGT
>CAKSUH010000071.1 GCA_934500855.1 uncultured Eubacteriales bacterium | reverse complement strand
GAAAAGCAGAGCAGTCCATTGATTTTCCTGCTTTTGAGGTGCTAAAATGAGGATGAAACGGGAGAGTGGAAACTGTCGCTTCCCGAAAAGAAGAGGAGGAATATGATGAAGATGAAGCTGAAAAAATGGCTTTCTCTGCTGCTCGGACTTCTGTTGTTGGTCGTTCCGCTTGCAGCCTGTTCATCGGGCAAGAACCCCGAGATGCCGAGCGGAAGTAAGGCGGGCGATGGCGAAACCGAAGCGTCGACCGACCCTGTGGAGACCGCGGATCCCAATACGGTCCCCGATCTGCCGAGCAATCTGGACTTCAAGGGCAAGACGATTCGGATTCTGACCCGCCAGAACCGGAACCGCTATCAGGAGTGGGGCTCCAACGGTGCTTTGAACGATAAAGCGGACGATATCGACGAACAGGTCTACTATCGGAACCTTGAGATTCAGAAAAAACTGAATGTCGAGTTCGATATCACGCACGCGACGGTTCATGACGATGACCTCAACGCATGGCTTCTGAGCGCGGCGCTGCTGAATGATTCCTTTGATATCATCAGCAATAAAGCCTATCAGTCGGTCAGTTCGGAACTGCTCGGCTATTACATGAATCTTTATGATGTGGAGAACCTCAACCTCAATAAATCCTACTGGAATCAGACCTTTATTTCCGCAGGAACTGTCAACGATCATTTGTATACCGTGGTCGGTGATATGAACATTTCGGTGTATATGACCATGTTCTGCATGTTTTTCAACATCAACAAGTGCGAGGCGCAGGGCGAGGGATGGTCGATGGACGAAATTTTCGATGTGGCGTTGCAGGGCGACTGGACGTGGGAGAAATTCGCGTCCTATGTCAAGGAAGCGCAGGTGGATCTCGGCGCGGAGAAGCCTGTTTACGCATTCTATTCGCATACTTATTCGCAGGCGTATGACGGATTGTTGCAGTCGTTTGAATTGAATCTCGTCAGCACCGACCCCGACGACGGAACGCATACGTTGGTTGCGGGAACTCGCTATGAGAAGCTGCAGAACGCAACAAAGGCGGTTTATGACCTTTACTCAAGCACAAATGTCAAACTGGATACCTCCGGCTACGGAAGCGGGGAATACAACCTGTTTGACGCGGGCGAGGCGCTGTTCTCCATCGAGTGTGTGAACGACGCGCAGAACCGCAAGAATGCCAATCTGACCGACGAATACGGACTTCTGCCGCTCCCGAAGTACGAGGCGGGCGGAACCGTAAACTACTACACGGGTCTGCAGGACAGCCATAATGTCATCTCGGTTGTCAAGGGCAGAAGCAACTATGCGGCAATCGGCGCGGTTTTGGAACTGCTGTCGGCATACAGCTACGAGGGCATCCGTCCTTACTATGTCAATACGCTTGCAAAGCAGCAGTATCTGGATAACCTCAAGTCCCAGAAGGTGATGGATCTGATTCTGGATGGCGCGAGATGGGATTTTGCGGCAATCTATGCCGCCTACCTGCCCAACCGGGACGGAAACGCGCCGCATATGGCGCTTTGGAGAGGCGGATGCCAACACGGTAACACAGCGTACCGCTATGAACAACACAAGGACACTTGGAACAAGCTGCTCAAACAGTTTGACGCGGACGAACACTTCGCAAGGAAGAGCGCGTCATGAAACGGATTCTGAAACGGACGGTTCTGTCCGCCCTTGCCGCGCTTCTGCTGCTCGCGTCCTGCGCGGGCGGCGGAAACGGCGCGGGAACAGGGACTGCGGAACGGACAACCGAACGGCATACCGAACCCAACGCGCCGACCGAAGGCTTCTCGCTTCTGCGGAACGGGAAGGCAATTCCCGTGGTGTATTCGGAGCTTTCCTATGCAACCGAGGCGGAGCGATTGGCAAAAGCCATCGGTACGGCGGCGGGGACGGAGGAGGTCAACACCGAAAGGCGCACGGCGGGCAAGGCAACCGACAGCACGCGGGCGGAAATCCTGCTCGGGCGTATGGACTGCGACGAAAGCAGACAGGCATATGACGAGTTGAACGACTATTCGGTCTGCACGGTGCGGGTCATCGGAAACAAGCTGGTCATTTCCTCGTTGGAAAAGGCGTCGGTGACCGAGGCGGTGACGAAACTGCGACTGGCAATCTCGCGCATGGAGGACAGGAATCTGACCCTTGCGGCGGATTTCTCCGAACGCTATTATTCCTCTTCCACGCTCGCAAAGGCACAACTGCCGATTGCCGAGGGACAGAAGCTTGAAATCATCGAGGAAAGCCACGACAGCCTTCAGATTCTTTTCAGCGATACGAGCGAGGCGGCGTTTGAGGCGTACTGCGAAAAGCTTGCGGCGGCGGGGTATACCCTGCGGCAGGAGAATACGCAGGAGGGCAACCGCCACAGAACCTACATCAACGGTGTCTGCTCCGTGCAGGTCAGCCGCTTTGCGGGAATCGGGCGGCTTTGCCTGTTTGTCGACCCTTACAAAAAGGAGGGTCAGCTTCCCGCCATCGAGGACAGCTACACGGCGATTTACGATGTGCCGCTCCTGACCCAACTCGGGCTTTACAGCAATGACCCCGAAATCGTGAATTCGCTTTGCGAGAATGCGATCGGAGGGAGCCTGTCTGCCGATGATAGGAAAAAGCTGTCCCGTGACTCGGGCGGAATGGGTTATGTCATCCGTCTGCGGGACGGGCGGTTTCTGCTGATTGACGGCGGCTACGGCGTTGCGGACGACGAGAGCAGCGATCGGTTGGGCATTTACATGGAGTCCGAGGAATACCGGAACGACCCGACCAAGAGAGGCTTTGAGGATGCAGACCGCATTTACAATACGATGAAGGCGCAGACCGCCGAGGGGCAGGAGCCTCGGGTTGCGGCATGGATTTTCACCCACGCGGATATCGACCATGTGGGCGCGTTCATCAAATTTGCGGAGAAGTACGGAAAGACAGTCACCGTTGGACAGCTGATTTACAATTTCCCCGTGTCGTCGATTCTCACAGGTTGGGGAGACCAACGCACGGCGGTTGTTCAGGCGGCGGCAAAGTATTACGGGAGCGTTCCGACGGTCACGGCGCACGCGGGGCAGGTCTACAGGATTGCGGACCTGACGGTTCGGATGCTCTTCAATATGGAGCTTCTGGAACCCGATCTGCCGAAGAATCTGAAATTCAACGACACCAGTCTGGTCTTTCAGATCGAGACCGAGGACGGCACACGGCTGATGATTCTCGGCGATTGCTACCCTTGCGAGGCGGAGGTCATTGATAAGCTGTACAGCGGGGAAACGCTGAAGTCAGATATCGTGCAGGTGTCGCACCACGGCATTGAGGGCGTGGGGCACGGCGATAGCCTGTATGAAAACATCGGCGCAACGGCGGCGCTTTGGCCGGCAGGAACATGGAAGTACAATTACCCCTGCACATTGGTGAATCGGAACACCGATCCTGCCGCCTGCCGGACGCGTGACGAGCGCGATGCCAAGCACAACAAATGGATGATGGACAACATCGGTATGAACGGAATCTACCTTGCGGGAGGTGAGAACACGGTCTTTGAACTGCGCGACCACGGTTTGACCAAAAAATCTTAAAAGAGCCGCGAAAAGCGGCGGAAAGGCTTGAACATGAAACGGTTTTTATCTGTTCTTTTGATTCTTGCAATGCTTGTCTGCACGGTTCCCGCATTTGCGGTCCTCGCAACCGCCGAGGGTGAAACGACCGCATGGGACGGAACTTCCTATGATGTGTCATGGTGCGACACCGCCGACAGCGGTGCGGAAATCGACGGCAAGAAGTACAAGGTCACCGGCTACACCGCGGAGGACGCCAAGACCTATGAAATCAGCACTGCCGAGCAGTTGGCGGGCTTAGCAAAGTTGGTCAACGCCTACAAGGGCGACAGCTTTGCGAATGTTACAGTATACCTGACTGCCGATGTGGACCTCGGCGGGAAGAGCTGGACAATGATCGGCAAAAACGGGAAGGCGTACAGCGCAACTTACGCTTTTGCGGGATCGTTTGTCGGAAAAAAGGCGGACGGGAGCAATGCGGTTATTTCCAATCTGACCGTGAAAGACGGTTCGACTTCGCAATATTGCGTGGGTCTGTTCGGTCTCTATCGCGGACCGCTGATGGCGAATCTGACGCTGAAAAATGCGGTTATCGAGTCGGGCTACGGCAGAACGGGTTCGTTCGTCGGCACGGCGGGTGTTGCCGCAAAATTCAGTAATCTGACCTCGGATGCAAAGATTACCATGACCGCGACAACCGCATGGGGATGGACCTGTGCGGGCGGATTGTTCGGAACTTCCTTTAATGCCACCGACGGAATCGGAAATCTGTTTGAAAACTGTGTGTTTACCGGAACGATCGGGTGCAAGGACAGCACGACAAAGATGGAGACCTTCGGCGGCATTGTCGGAATCAGCGAAGGGGTTGCAACTTTCAAAAGTTGCATCGTAACCGGAGATATCAGCGGCGCCACCACGGGCGTTGCGGATGCAAGCGGTACGCACGGAGTGGGCGGTATTCTCGGCGCGGCGCGTTGGGCAGCAAGTAAAGCCGCTATCGTGATGGAAAACTGCTATGTTTCTTCTACTCTGAAAGGGTATCAGCGTGTCGGCGGATTCCTTGGCGCGCTGTATTCCACGCCCGGCAAGAATGCAAACAAATTTACGAACTGTCAGTTCGACGGCATGGTCGTCAGTGGCGGCGGTGACGCAAAGGCGGCGGTCCTCGGTTATCAGCCGTCAAATGATGCCAAACCGACCTTTACGAATTGCCTGAACACGGGCGTTGCCTCCTGCCGCTCGGACGGTTCTCTGAAAATGGGACTTGTCTACGGTAATCCCACCGCTACCTTTACAAACTGCTACGGCACTTACAAGGCGCTTCTGAAAACGGGCGCAACCGAAACAACCGGTCTCACGGAGAACGGCAACCTGCCTGCAGACTTTGACGCGACGGTTTGGGAAGCCCGCGAGGGAAGCTATCCCGTCCTGAAGAACGCAAAGGCTTATGCGAATCCCGATTTCCTCAAGGCGGACCTTTCGTGGATTGATGCCGCGAACCTGACCAAAGCGGTCTGGATTGATACCGAGGCGGAACTGCTTGGCGCATTCCGGATGTTTGAAACCGATTCCTGGGTTCTCGGAGACCGCAAGCAGGGGAACGCCGTTTTCAACAACATGATGAATGTGCAGTTCTCGGGCGCCGTCACCGAATGGCTGAAAAAAGCGCCTTATACCGCCGATACCGCTTTTGGTGACATCGCAGGCAATTGGAAAATGCCGATGAAAACCGTTGGGACGGCGAGCGCCGAGAATGTGAAAGCGCTTTACTATCAGACCACTGCGGCAAGCGACGGCAAGTACGGTGTGCGCTTTGCGGCAGAGATCAAAGGTTCTGATTGGAGCGCGGCGGAGTTCCGTCTGGTTGCCACCTACACCGATGCGGAAGGAAACACCAAAATTTCCGCGCTCAGGAAAGAGGCGATCACGGTCTGCTATTCCGCCCTGCTTGAAACACTTGACGGCGTGACCTCGCCCGCAACTCCTGCGGAAGGCTATGTCTGGATTGTGCTCGACATCGGCGCGATTTCCGAGAACTATACGAACATTTCCTTTGATATCTGTGCCTCGGTGACCGACAGCAAAGGCAACACCTATTACAACGCGGGCTATGCGGTTTCCGTCTCCGCACCCGCCGCACAATAAGGAGGTTCGAATCATGAAAAAACAGTATCTTTCCGCAACCTGCGTTGTGTTTGAGCTGTCCTGCGCGGATATTCTGACCCTTTCGACGAAAGAGGACAATTCGATTCAAAAAGTCAAGAGCGTCGATTTTGATGACCTGTTCAAAATCACCTGACGGCATCGGTTTCTGCGTATTTGTTCTGACCAACCGCGGCGGAGCGCTTCGGCGCTCCGCCGCATTCTTTTTTGGGGGGGAGGTATCTTCAAATGAAGCTATCTGTAAATGTTGAAAATCTGTTCTATCGGTTTCCGTTTGCGAAGGGGGCGGAAATCTACAAAAATGCGGGGTTCGATGCGGTGGATTACGCGCTTTCCGAGATGGTGAGCGATTCGTCGCCGCTCTGCGGTCACGATTACCGCGCAAAAGCGGAGGAAATCCGCAAAACCGCCGAGGCGGTCGGAATCCCGATCAATCAGACCCATGCGCCCTTCACCTTCGCATATAAACTCTGGGCGGACGAGACCTCCTACCGTGAGGTCGTCTATCCGCGCCTGTGCCGCTCGGTGGAGGTTTCGGCTCTGCTCGGCGCAAAGATCGTGGTCATGCATCCGCTGCACCATTTCCCGTATCGCGGGCATGAGGAGGAAATCTTTGCGCGGAATATGGAGTTCTACCGCTCGCTGATTCCCGTCTGCCGCGATTGCGACATCGTGATGGGCATTGAAAATATGTGGGCGGAGGACGGCAGGCACAAGGTCATTGTGCATGATACCTGCTCGCAGGCGGCGGAATTCGTGCGCTACATCGACACGCTTGACAGCGACTACATGAAAGCCTGCCTTGACCTCGGTCACATCGGGCTTCCCGCCGAACAGCGCGATGAAGTGCAGGATGTGATCCGCATCCTCGGGCATGACCGCCTTGCGGCACTCCATGTACACGACAACGATTACCGCCGCGACCTGCACAACATCCCGTTCGAGGGACGGCTCAGGTGGGGCGAGATCATGCGGGCGCTGAAGGAGATCGGCTACACGGGGGACTTTACCTACGAGACCACAACCGAATTCATGCGCGGCGCACCCGACGGCTTTGTCCCAATCGGCGCGCGCTACATGGCGGATGTCGGGCATTATCTCATCGGAATGGCGGAGGGGACGGAATGCTGAAAACAAGGAAAACGGAACTGCACCTCGGATTGCCGAACCCCGTGCGGGTCCTGCACCTGACCGACATCCACCTGTCCTTGGCGGATGACGCGGACGGCGACTCGATGAAGCACCACGCGCGCGGACGGCGGGCGGTCTTTCAGGGCGAGACGAATGCGGACGACGAAGCAAAGCTGCCGGGTCTGCTCCGTGAAGCGATGGAGTACGGGCGGCAGTTTGACGCAACGGTCATCACGGGCGATGTGTTGGATTTCGTGACGCACGGCAACCTCGAGACGGCGCAGGAAGTTCTTGCTCCATACGATTACCTTTTCTGTGCGGGCAACCATGAATTCACACCGCGTGTGGGACTGCCCGACCGTTTCTCCAACCGCGCCGCCTTTTACGACAGGGTACAGGCGGCATTTCGTGGGGATATGACCTTTGAGAGCCGCGTGGTGGGTGGGGTCAACCTGATTACCATGGAGAATGGGCTGTACATTTGGTATCCGGGGCAGTTGGAGAAGCTGAAGCGGGAGGTCGCGCGCGGGTATCCCTGTGTGATTTTCTGTCATGTGCCGCTGACCTCACCCGAGCTGAACCACACCCCCGAGCACGCGGGTCTGGAAGCGGATGAGGAGACGATTGCCATGACCCGCCGTCTGACGCGTTATCTCGACGAAGAACCGCAGATTCGGGCGGTTTTCGCGGGGCATGAGCATCGGAATCTGACATTGGCGCTTCCGTCGGGCAAGCCCTGCTATGTGCTGGGGGCACTGTTCGACGGAACTGTCGGTGAGATTGTAAT
>CAKSUH010000070.1 GCA_934500855.1 uncultured Eubacteriales bacterium | reverse complement strand
TTCGGGGAGATGAGGGAGGTTTGGAGGGGGAAGGACACCCTCCGAAAGGGGGTCCTTCCCCCTCCAAGGTCTTTCTCATACCCTCCGCATCATAGCAAACAAACTGCGGAGGCGGATGGTGACAGCGCCCATGTTGGAAACTTCGTCGATTTTGATCTGCGTGTAAACGCGACCCGCGGACTCCAGAATGGAGCGTACCTCGTCGGTCGTTACCGCGTCAACACCGCATCCGAAGGAGACGAGCTGAACCAGATAGGTCGGATCGTCCGCAGGAAGTCCCGCAATATACTTCGCCGCCGCATAAAGCCGCGCGTGATAGGTCCATTGGTTTCGCACGCCCGTCGGGAACGGCTCAACAAGCGCCGAAAGACTGTCCTCGGTCACCACAACCGCGCCGAGATTGCACAGAAGCGTGTCAATGCCGTGGTTGATCTCGGGGTCAACATGATAGGGCCTGCCCGCAAGCACCACAACGGGCTTGTTGTCCCGCTCGGCAATCGCGCGGAACTCCGCACCCTTGACCCGCACGGCGGTGAGATAGCCGTCATACGCCGCGTAGGCGGCTTTAACCGCCTCGGCGATCTGCCGCTTGCCGAGATCGGGGAAGTGCGACCGCATGATTTCGGTAATGCGGCGCGTGAACTGTTTGGGGTCCGCAAGGGAAACGAATTCATCAATGAAATCGGTTTTTGCGAGATCGGTAACATTCAGCTTCAGAACCTGCGGGTAGTAGGCGACAACGGGACAGTTGTAGTGGTTGACGCCAAGCCCTTCGTCAATGTTGTAGGACATATCGGGGTAGAGGATTGCATCGGGCGCGTGCGCAAGCAGCCATTCGATATGCCCGTGCATCATTTTGGCGGGATAGCACGCCGTGTCCGACGGGATGGTGTACTGTCCGCTCCGATACAGCGCGCGGTTGGAGAACGGCGAAACCAGAACATTGAAGCCCAGCTTGGAAAGGAAGGTGTGCCAGAAGGGGAGCAGTTCGTAGAAGTTCAGCCCCATCGGAATGCCGACCGTCCGACGGGCGGGGTCGTGCTCGTTCTTCATGAATTCGCCGAGCAGCTGCCGCTTGTAGTCGTAAAGGTTGTAGGTTTCTTTTGCCGCCGCAGTTCCGAGCGGCTTGGAGCAACGGTTGCCCGCAATGTATTTTCTGCCGCCCGAGAAGGTGTTGATCGTCAGCGCGCAGTGGTTGGCACAACCGGAGCAGTTGAATGCCTTTGCTTCATGGTGAAATTCCCGCAGACCCGCGCGGTCGAGGATGCCGGACGGTCCGTGCACATTGTCAAGAGCAAACAGCGCCGCGCCGTAAGCGCCCATCAGCGGGGCGAACTTCGGGCGGATGACATCCGCGCCGATTTCCTGCTCAAATGCCCGCAGAACGCAGTCGTTGAGGAAGGTTCCGCCCTGCGCCACAATGTGCTTGCCGAGGCTTTCGGCGTTCGCGCAACGGATGACCTTGTAAAGCGCGTTCTTCACCACGCTGACCGAAAGCCCGGCGGCAATGTTTTCGATGGACGCGCCGTCCTTCTGCGCCTGCTTGACCGAGCTGTTCATAAAGACCGTGCAACGCGAACCGAGATCCACGGGCGCGTCGGCAAACAGACCGAGTTTTGCAAACTGCTCGGGCGTGTAGCCGAGCGCCGCTGCAAAGGTCTGGAGGAAAGAGCCGCACCCCGAGGAGCAAGCCTCGTTGAGGTAGAGCGAATCGATCGCGCCGTTGCGGATCTGGAAGCACTTGATGTCCTGCCCGCCGATGTCGAGGATGAAGTCCACATCGGGGCGGAATTTCTTTGCCGCCGTGAAGTGCGCAACGGTTTCCACAATGCCGAGATCCGCGCCGAACGCGTTGCGGATGATCTCCTCGCCGTAACCCGTGACCGCCGCGCCCGCGATTTTCAGGTCGGGATAAGCGGTATAGACCCGCTCCAGATAATCCTTGACCAGCGGAACGGGGTTGCCGTTGTTGGGGGAGTAGAACGGTTCGCAGATGTTGCCGTCGCGGTCGCAAAGGACCATTTTGACCGTGGTGGAGCCTGCGTCGATGCCGAGGAACATTTCGGGCTTCGGACGGTCCAGAACCGTAATGCCGCCGGAGGCGCGCTCGTGGCGGTCGAGGAAGGCTTGGTAGTCCTCACGGGAGCGGAAGAGCGGCTGACAGTGGCGGAACCCCTTGGATGCAAGGCGCGAGCCGAAAATCTCGGCAAGCTCCGCAAGCGTCAGCTCCTTTCCCGTCCCGGAGAGCGCCGCGCCCAGTGCAACAAAGCAGAGTGCGTTTTCGGGGCAGGTCCCATGGGTTTTGAGAACATCGTCAAACGCATTGCGCAATTCGGGAAGGAAGGACAGGGGACCGCCGAGGTAAAGCACATTCCCTTCGATCCGCCGCCCCTGCGAAAGTCCCGCAACGGTCTGGTTGACCACCGCGTAAAGAATTCCCGCCGCAATGTCCTCTTTCCGGGCGCCCTGATTGAGGAGCGGCTGGACATCGGATTTTGCAAACACCCCGCAACGCGAGGCAATGGCACAGATCTTGTCGCGGTGCGCCGCAAGATCGTTCAGTCCGTCCGGCGTGGTTTTCATCAGCGCCGCCATCTGGTCGATGAATGCGCCGGTCCCTCCCGCGCAGGTGCCGTTCATACGCATTTCAAAGCCGCCGGTGAGGAAAAGAATTTTCGCGTCCTCTCCGCCGAGTTCGATTACGACATCGGTTCCGGGGCAACGGCGGTTTACCGCCAGTTTTTCGGCATAGACCTCCTGTACGAAAGGCAATTCCGCCGCTTCGGCAATGCCCATGCCCGCCGAGCCGGAAAGGGTGACCGAAAAGGGTTCGTCCGGAAACTTTTCCCGCATTTCCGCAAAGATTTCCGCCGCGACCTCGGGAATGCGCGACAGGTGCCGTCGGTAGACCGTGTAGCGGATCTCTCCCGCCTCGTCCAGAACGGCGCATTTGAGCGTGGTCGATCCGATGTCAAGTCCTAACCGTTTCATTTGGCTTCTCCGTTTGTTCCGTGTTGTGTTCGGGATTGCCGTGCGCCGCATTCCGCCCGGCTTCCGTTTCGTCCGCAATGGCAAGCATCAGCTTGATGCGGTTTTCCTGATTGACTTTTGAGGCGCCCGCGTCGTAGTCCACGGGGAAAATGTTCGCATCGGGGTAAAGTTCCCGCAACCGACGGATGGTTCCTTTGCCCACGATGTGGTTCGGCAGGCATCCGAAGGGCTGTGCGCAGACAATGCTGTTGTAGCCCTTTTCGATCAGCTCCGCCGCTTCTCCCGGAAGCAGCCAGCCTTCGCCCATCTTTACGCCGCGGTCGATCACGCGCTCTGCCAACCGTTTGATGTTCTCAAACGGGGAGGGGGCAACGAATTCGGGGTAAGGCTTCAGCGCATCGATGATGCCCTGCTCCCACTTGGCAAAGATGTTTTCGGCAATGCCGCAGACCAGCTTTTTGACCTTCTTTCCGCCGTAGTAGCGGTATTCCACCTCGGTGTTCGAGAAGAAGAACTGGAAGAAGCCGAGCACCCCGGGAACCATGTATTCGCACCCCTGCGAGAGCAGGAATTTTTCCAGCCCGTTGTTTCCGAAGGAGGAGTATTTGACATAGATTTCGCCTACGATTCCGACCTTGCGCAGGTGTTTCTTCTCGCGCGGGATATCGTGAAAATCCTTTGCGATGGCGGCAAGATTCCGCTTCATGTCGCCGGAGGACAGCCCCTTTTTCGCGCGGAACTGCCGCGACAGCTCATCCACCCATTTGCGCACCGTGCGCTCGGTCTCTCCCGCGTTGACTTCATACGGCAGAACCTGATTCTTCAGCAGAAGGAGGATGTCGCCGTAAACAAGACTGCGCAGACCTGTCAGAATCATGCGCGGGGTGATTTTGAAGCCGCTGTATTTTTCGATTCCGCTGAAGCTGAGCGACAGCACGGGAACATCGTCCATTCCCATGTTGTGCAGTGCTTTGCGGAGCAGGCAGAGATAGTTGGAGGCACGGCATCCGCCGCCCGTCTGGAACTGGATCAGCGCGGTCTTGTGCGGGTCGAAATCGCCGCAGGTGAGCGCGTAAATCTGTTGACCGACCATGCAGATGGCGGGGTAGCACATATCGTTGTGCATATACTTCAAGCCCGTGTCGATAACCTCCTTGCCCTCGTACTTGGCGATGACAAGGTTGTAGCCGTACATCCGGAAGATTTCGGAGATCAGCTCCATATGCGTCGGAAAGATATCCGGCGAAATGATGGTGTAGGTCTCCTTCATTTCTTTTGTAAAATCCATATTTTATGTGACCTTTCGGGAAATTGCGTTTAGGGTCATATGCAGACCGCAGAAAATCCGCTCTCACCAAAGTGTGCGTTTCTCTTTGTGCCTGCACGGTCAAAGTAAAAGCGGGAAAGGGTTTTGTGCTTTGTCGGGTATTGAGCCGACTGCGCGTTTCAGTCGCTTTCCGCCTTCTGCGGCGGGTCGAGAATGTCGCAGATATAGCGCGCACCGTTTGCCGCTTCGCGGCGCCCGTAAGCATCTGCCATGTGCCGTAACGCGCTGTCACTGCGCAGGGTGTCAAGCGCCAGCGCGGCGATTGCTTCTTCGGTCCCGGCGGTTTTTGCCGCGCCGAGATCGACAAAGAAGTGCAGATTGTAGTCCTCACAGCCGGCTACGGTGTCGATCAGAATCATCGGCAGGCGTTTTTCCGCCGCTTCGGTGACGCTGATGCCGCCGGGTTTTGTGAGATACAGGTCCGCGCTGTCAAGCAGTGCCGAAACATCTTTGACATAGGAAAGGATCCGCACGCGTGCAGCGCTTCCGCAGGCGCGCGTCAGGCGGCGGTAAAGCTGCTTGTTCGTGCCGCAGACCACCGTCAGAAGTTCGTTTTCCGCCAGTTCCTTTGCTAGCCTCCGCGTCAGTCCGTTCATCGGACCGCATCCCATGCTCCCGCACATCATCACCATGTGGCGGCAGTCGGGGGGAAGTCCCGCACGCTCTTTTGCGATGTCGGTCGGAACCCTGCGGTAAAAAGCACGGCGGACGGGTATTCCGGAGGAGCGCATCCGGTCTGCGGTGATATTGCCGACCGTAAAGAAGTGCTCCAGCGAACGGTCGGGGATAAAGTAATAGTCAAGATCGGATTCCGCCATGCCGGGGGAACCCGTATAATCGGTTGCGACAAAGCAGGTTTCCGGCTTTTTCGCGTCGGGCGGAAAAATCCGCAACGCATCGCTGACCATCATCGCGGGGAAAACATGGGTGCAGATGACCGTGTCGAAACCGCCCTCCAGAAGATAGTCCTTCAGCTTGCGCGTTCCGCGGCGGAACAGGCGGCGGAAGGCTGTACCCTGACGGAAGGAGGCGGGGTGTGTTTCGCCGAAGCGATAGACCTTGCCGAACACCGCAGGGGTATGACGGTAGACCCAGACATGACTGCGGGAGAACAGCTTCGGAAGTCCGCGAAAAACAAAGCGGAGTGCGTCACGCGTGACGCACTCACTTCCGCGTGCGGTCAGCTCGTCGGAAACGGCGCGGGCGCAGGCGTCGTGACCGCCTCCGATGCTGCAGCTCAGGATCAGCGCTCGCATTCCCGGACCTCCCTTGCGGATTCCGCATCCTCGGAAGCGGGAATCGGATTTTCACGCGCGGCAACCCATTTTGCCAACCGAATCAGTCTGGGGCGGTTGTAGCGCTGGATCATGATAAACGGCAGATTTCCGAGGCAGAACAGCACCGAAAGGATGATGCCTCCCGCTCCCTGCCAGATGGCAACGCAACGGAAGCCGAGAATCGCAAGCAGAACATGGGTCAGCTCTGCAACGCAGGTTTCGCGGATCATCAGGGGCAACCGCTCGCGGTAACTGCCGGACAGGTTTTTGGGGGGCATGAGCGAGGGAAACATCCGGCTCATGTCGGGCAGTTTGTTCTGCCAGGCCCGAACGCGAAGAAAGCAGTAGAAGCGATCCTCTGTTGCGTTGGTACGAAAGGGAAAGGCTTCCCCGCGAATCCAACTCTTCGGCAGAATCCTTCCGAACAGGAAGGAGAGGACGCCGAGGGCGGAAAGGTACAGCGCACATCTTAAAAACTCCATTTTATCCTCCGATGAAAAACTTGCCCGAAACACAAAACATACCATACTATATTATTCTATCGCACGATCTGCAACCTTCGGTCAACAAAACATCAACAATTGTTGATGTAAGCCTGCCGGACGGCGCGCTGTTATTCGGTCAGCTTTCGGATCACCTCGCCCGCGATGAGCAGTCCCTCCGTCCCCACGACATAGGGAAGGGAACCGGGAGCAGGTCTGCCTGCGGTCCCTTTTTCATCGGCGTCGGGGGCGTCGGCGGCAGGCTTTGCCGCAGGTTCGGCAGAGTAGGCGACGGTCAGATGGCGGATGCCGCGTTTGCGCAGTTCGACCCGCATGACCCGCGCCAAGGGGCAGCCGCTTGTCTTTTCCAGGTCGGTAATGACAAAACGGGAGGGGTCCAGCTTATTTCCCGCGCCCATCGCGGAAAGAAACGGCACGCCTTCGGTTGTTGCGCGCACGGCGAGGTCGATTTTGGCTTTCACGGTATCGATGGCGTCAATCACAAAGTCATATTCCGCAAGCGGAAATTCCGCGGCGTTTTCGGGAAGGTAAAATTTGGCAATCGCCGTGACGCGGCAATCGGGGTTGATATCCCTGATCCGCTCCGCCATCACATCGACCTTTTTTCTGCCCACCGTGGAATGCAGGGCGACCGTCTGGCGGTTGATATTGGACAGCGACACGGTATCGGCGTCAATGACGGTCAGGGCGCCGACTCCCGTGCGGGCAAGTGCCTCGCAGACATATCCGCCGACTCCGCCGACTCCGAACACGGCGACATGGGCGTTTCGCAGTTTTGCGAGCGCTTCAAGCCCCAGCAGGCGCGCGCTTCGTTTTTCTTCTTCTTTACAGTTCACAGGCATCCCTCAACTTTCTGCTTCAGTATAGCAGATTTCTCTGCAAAATGCAAGTCTTTTTTTCGGATTGGGGGTCAAATCGGTTGACAAACCGCCGCTTTTATGCTATACTGTTTACAATTGTGAAATCGGAGGGATAAGACTGTGACCGAAGCGATCAAAACCTTTTTTCTGGAGACGGTAGGGCGGGAGCTTTGCGTATTTTTCTGCGCAATGCTGCCGATTATCGAATGCCGCGGGGCGATTCCGCTCGGCTGGGCGTTGGAGCTTCCGTGGTGGCAGACTTTTTTGTTGGCTTTTGCGGGAAACATCCTGCCTGTTCCTTTCATTTTGCTGTTGATTCGGAAGATTCTTTCCTTGATGCGCGGCAGTCGCGTGAAGTTCTTCCGCCGTCTTGCTTCCTGGCTTGACCGCAAGGTGGAAAAGCACAAGGGGACCATTGAAAAGTACGGCTACTGGGGGGTAACCTTATTCGTTGCGATTCCGCTTCCCGGAACCGGCGGCTGGACCGGCTCTCTGATTTCCGCCGCGTTGGAGCAGAAGCCGAAAAAGGCTTTCCCTGCCGTTTTGCTCGGCGTTTTCATTGCCTGCACGATCATGACCGTTATCTTCTACGCCGGTTCTTCCGGTTTACGCGCTTTGTTCGGAGGCTAATGGGGGGAAAGACCTTGGAGGGAGAGGGAGTCCTCTTGAAAGAGGCTCCCTCTCCCTCCAAAC
>CAKSUH010000069.1 GCA_934500855.1 uncultured Eubacteriales bacterium | reverse complement strand
TTTGTGGTATAATTGTAAAGTAATTTGCTTTACACTCGGAAGCGCGGTGAATCAAATGTTTGAAAAGAATCTGAAAATCGGGTTTCTGCTGGACTTTTACGGAGATATTCTCTCCGAAAGGAAACGGACCGTGCTGGACTACTATTATAATGATGATTTTTCCCTGTCCGAAATCGCAGACGAAATCGGCATCTCCAGGCAGGGGGTGCGCGAGTTGATTAAAAAGGCAGAGGACGAATTGCTGTTTTACGAAGAAAAATTGGGATTGGCGGCAAGGTTTCGGCAGGCAGGAGAGCAGGCGGAGCGCCTTCTCGGGCTGTTGCGGGAGTGCGGCGCCGATGAAAAGATTACAGAAGCGGCGGAGGACCTTGCAAGGTCGGTCCGGTGACGGAAGGAGGGGAGCGTACCGTGTTTGAAAGTCTCGGCGAAAAGCTGTCAAACGCATTCAAAAAATTCAGAAGCAAAGGAAAACTGACAGAAGCGGATGTCAAAGCGGGCATGCGGGAGATCAAACTTGCATTGCTGGAAGCGGATGTCAACTTCAAGGTGGTCCGTGATTTTATCAAAATCGTGTCCGAACGGGCGGTCGGAAGCGAGGTGCTGGAATCGCTCCTGCCCGCACAGCAGATTGTCAAAATCGTAAACGAGGAACTGACCCGTCTCATGGGCGGCTCGCAATCCAAACTGACAATTGCGTCCAAGCCGCCGACGGTTATTATGATGGTCGGTTTGCAGGGCGCAGGTAAAACCACGCACGCAGGAAAACTCGCGGGTCTTTATAAAAAGCAGGGCAAAAAGCCGCTGTTGGTTGCCTGTGACATCTACCGTCCGGCGGCAATCAAACAGTTACAGGTGGTCGGCGAAAAACTGGATATTCCCGTGTTTACCATGGGTGACCGGGTTTCTCCCGTTAAGATTGCGAAAGCGGGCGTCGAATACGCCAACCAAAAGGGCTACGATATGGTGTTCATCGACACCGCAGGTCGGTTGCAGATCGACGAGGTCCTGATGGAGGAGCTGGAGCAGATCAAGGAGGCGGTCAAGCCGACCGAGATCCTGCTGACGGTGGACGCGATGATCGGTCAGGAATCGGTCAATGTGGCGGAAACCTTCAACAACAAACTGGACATCACGGGCGTAATCCTGACCAAACTGGACGGCGATACGCGCGGCGGCGCGGCACTTTCCATCCGTTATGTGACGGGAAAGCCGATCAAGTTTGTAGGAACCGGCGAAAAGCTGGACACCATCGAGCCGTTTTATCCGGACCGCATGGCGTCGCGAATCCTCGGCATGGGAGATGTTCTGACGCTGATCGACAAGGCGCAGGCGGCTTTTGACGAGAAGCAGGCTGTGGAACTGGAAGAAAAAATGCGTCGGCAGACCTTTACGCTTGACGATTATCTCGGTCAGCTGATGCAGCTGAAGAAAATGGGGAATCTGGAGCAGCTGGTCGGCATGATGCCCGGTATGAACGCCAAAGCGCTGAAGGACGCGAAGGTGGACGAGAAGGTGTTGGCGCGGACCGAAGCCATTATCCGGTCCATGACCCCGCGTGAGCGGGAACATCCCGATATCATCAACGCGTCACGCAAGAAACGCATTGCGCAAGGCTCCGGCACCTCGGTTGAGGAGGTCAATAAGCTGCTTAAGCAGTTCGACCAGATGCTCAAAATGATGCGGCAGTTTACCGAAATGGGGAAAACCCGCAAAGGAAAGAAAATGCTCGGCAGAATGAAGATGCCTTTCTGATTTCACCGTTCATTCATAAAACCATATTTTATTTATTTTTCGGAGGAAAAAATCATGGCAGTAAAAATGAGACTTACCAGAATGGGCGCAAAGAAGGCTCCGTTCTATCGCGTTATCATCGCGGACAGCCGTTCGCCCAGAGACGGTCGCTTCATCGACACGATCGGTACCTACAATCCGCTGACCACCCCTGTTGAGATCAAAATCGACGCGGAGAAGGCAAAGAAGTGGCTCGGAAACGGCGCTCAGCCGACCGAAACCGTTAAAGCGCTTCTGAAGAAGAGCGGAATCGTTGACTGATTCCTTTCCACAGGAGTAACGCGGTATGGCAAATTTACAGGAAACCTTGCTTGATATCGCGAAAGCGATTGTCGATAATCCAAACGAGGTTAAGGTTGAGACCGAAGAGGATGAGCGTTCGATTACGCTCACGCTCACGGTCGCAACGGATGACACCGGAATGGTCATCGGCAGACACGGAAGGATTGCAAAGGCAATCCGCACGGTCATCAAGGCTGCATCTGCCGGCAGCGGCAAAAAAGTGAATGTGGAAATTCGTTGAGGCAACACCGGAATTGCACGGTATTGCCCCAAGCCGAAAAGACCGGACGCTTGCCGTTCGGTTTTTTCGTTATAAGGAGGAGATATGAAAGAATCGGAGATCTTTCGCTTTTCGGAAGAACACGCAAAGGAAGAGCAGTTGCGCGGCATGACGGCAACTGCGCTTTCCGCGAGACTGTCGGATATTGCGCAAGCCCTTCCGAGCGTTGTGAGTGCGGAGAACGGGCGACGGGAGGCGATCGCCGTTCTGTCAGTACTTGAGCGGGAAATTGCCCGATTTCTTACGGAGAATCGCGGAACAACCGATGTGTTCGGTCATTTGCGGAACAACAGCGGGTTTTATGAGAAATATTGTGACCTGCAAACGGTTTTGCGGGAGGGAATCGGACGGTTGGAGAACCTTTCCCCGCAAAAATCCGACGGAAAGACTTTTGACGGCTATACCGAATGGGCGCTTCTCCGACTGTCGCAAGGCGTACATCCCGATCCTGATATAACTGCCGAAGCAGGCGCTCTGCTCGGTCGGCTCCGGGAGATACGGGACAGACAGACGCGGGAAAAAGGGCGCGCCGAACGCCTTCGGGATTGCTTGCGCGTTCTTATGCGGGAAACGGTACCTGCGTACTGTGAGCGTTCCATGTTGCTGTCGGACATGAGAAACGGCGGAAAAGCCATGCAGGCGGGACCGTTTCTGGACTTGGTCGGAGAACTGAATACCGCCATCGGCGGCGTAAAACGGACAATCGAAAGAATCTGACTGCTTGACAAATCACAAAAGCTGTGCTACAATAAAGGCAGAATATGATCCGGAGGTTTTGCTATGAAACCCTATTTACTGGCACTCGATCAGGGAACAACAAGCTCGCGTTGCATTCTGTTTGATCGGCACGGGACGGTGCTGTCGCGGGTCAATCGCGAATTCCGACAGTTCTATCCGCGGGACGGCTGGGTGGAGCAGGATGCAACCGAGATTCTTGCTTCGCAAATGGGTGTTGCGGTGGAAGCCATGCTCCGCGCGGGTATCGGTGCGGACGAGATCGCGGCGATCGGAATCACCAACCAGAGGGAAACGGTCGTTGTCTGGGACCGCGATACGGGAAAACCGATCTGTCCGGCAATCGTCTGGCAATGCAGGAGAACCGCAGAGCGTTGTGAAACGCTGAAGCGACAAGGTCTTGAACCGATGCTGCACGAAAAAACGGGACTGATTGCAGACCCTTATTTTTCCGCAACCAAGCTGCAATGGATTCTTGAAAATATTCCGGACGCACGCCGTCGCGCGGAAGCGGGGGAGCTTTGCTTCGGTACGGTTGACAGCTGGCTCATTTGGAATCTGACCGGAGGAAAGATTCATGCCACCGATCCCTCCAACGCCGCACGCACCATGCTTTTCAACATCCATACCCTGCAGTGGGACAGCGATCTGCTTGATCTGTTCGGAATTCCGAAAGCCATTCTGCCGGAAGTCAAGCCATCGTCCGGAATGTTCGAATACACTTCCGAACATTTATTCGGAGAGCGGATCCCGATTGCGGGGGTTGCGGGGGACCAACAGGCAGCGCTGTTCGGTCAGGGCTGTTTTGAAACGGGAGATGTCAAAAATACCTACGGAACGGGCGGATTTTTGCTGATGAATACGGGAACCAATCCAGTTGATTCCCGCTCGGGACTTCTGACAACGGTCGGCTGGCAGATCGGCAACCGCACGACCTATGTGTTGGAAGGCTCGGTCTTTGTCTGCGGCGCAGTCATTCAGTGGCTGCGGGACGGACTGCGTCTGTTTGAAAAAGCGAGTGAAACCGAAGCCATGGCAAGATCCGTCCCCGACAGTGCGGGCGTTTATCTGGTTCCCGCTTTCGTCGGACTCGGTGCACCGTACTGGGACCCGTTTGCGCGCGGTTCAATCCAAGGGTTGACCCGTGCCGTGACCGCCGATCACATCGTGCGGGCGGCTTTGGAATCCATGGCGTATCAGACGGCGGATGTCCTTGAATCCATGCAGCGGGATGCTGCGGCACCCATCGGAAGCATTCGCGTGGACGGCGGAGCATCGGCAAATGATTTTCTTCTGCAATTTCAAAGCGACATTCTCGGCGTTCCGCTTTCACGCCCGCAGTGTGTGGAAACAACCGCATGGGGTGCCGCAAGCCTTGCGGCGCTGGCGGTCGGATACTACAGGGAGCTTTCGGAGCTGAAATCGGTTTGGAAAGCGGACAGACGCTTTGTCTCCGAAATGAGCGGGGAGGAGCGTTCCGAAAAGCTTGCCGGTTGGCATAAGGCGGTAGAACGCTCCCGTGCATGGGTGGAATAATTTTGCGGAAAATTGAAAAAAGCCCTTGATTTTTACGGCGGGATGTGATATAATATATCCGTTGCCCGCCGGTATGATGGAATTGGCAGACGTGCTGGACTCAAAATCCAGTGGTAGCGATACCGTGTCGGTTCGACCCCGACTACCGGCACCAAAGCGAAACCTGTCGCCTGAGTTTTATCGGGCGGCAGGCTTTTCCTTTTTTTCGGGAGGTGTCTGATGACGGACGACAGAATGTATCTTTGCATCGACCTCAAAAGCTTTTTCGCCTCTGTGGAATGTGCCGAACGGGGACTGGACACCATGACGACGCGGCTTGTGGTTGCGGATCCTGCGCGCGGGCGGGGAGCCATCTGTCTGGCGGTTTCTCCCGCACTGAAAAGCATGGGTGTGCGGAACCGATGCAGGATCTACGAGATCCCCGCAGGAATCGATTATATCACGGCGCTCCCGAGGATGAAGCTGTATATGGAATATGCGGCGCGTATCTATTCGGTTTATCTGCGTTATATCAGTCCCGAGGACATCCATGTGTATTCCATCGACGAATGCTTTCTGGACATTACCTCCTACCGGAAGCTGTACGGAAAGAACGAGCGGGAATTGGCGGTTATGCTGACAGATGCGGTATATCGCGAGACGGGCGGCATCTGCGCAACCGTCGGAATCGGGACCAATCTCTTTCTGGCAAAGGTGGCGCTTGACATTACGGCAAAGCACGCAATCGACCGCATCGGCTTTCTGGATGAAGAAGCGTTTCGACAAACGGTGTGGTATCATCAGCCGTTGACCGACATCTGGAATGTCGGGCGCGGTATGTCAAAGCGGCTTGAAAAGATGGGAATCTTCGATCTGCGCGGTGTTGCGGAATGCGAAGAATCAAAGCTTTACCGCGAATTCGGAATCAATGCGGAATATCTGATTGACCACGCGCACGGGCGCGAGCCTTGTACCATTGCGGACATTCACGCCTATGCGGCGAAAACCGAATCCGTTTCAAACGGTCAGATTCTGTTTGAGGACTATTGCTTTGAGGATGCGCTGACCGTGCTGAAAGAAATGGTGGACCCGCTGGTTCTGGAACTGATCGAACGGCACAAAGTCACCGATTCCGTCAGTCTGTCGGTCGGCTATTCGCGGGATACGCACGGAACGGCAAATGTCACCGTAAAACTCGACGGTTACACCAATTCCGCAAAGAAAATCCGTCGGGCATTTGCGGATTGTTTTCGCAAAACAGTAGACCCGAACTATCCCATCCGCAGAATCAATGCGGGACTGAACAACCTGCAGGACGAATCCTGCGCAACGCTGGATCTGTTCACCGATCTTGACGCAGAGAGACGGGAACTGGAACTTCAGAAAACGGTGTTGGGACTCCGAAAAAAATACGGCAAGAATGCAATTCTGCACGGGATCAGTCTGGGAGAAAAAGCGACCGCAAAAATGCGGAACCGGCTGATCGGAGGGCATAACAGTGGAGAAGAACGGTAATAACGCCGAACGGGCGCGGCAGTTCATGCCGTTTGCGGCGTTGCGCGGTTTTGAGGAACTGATCCGCGAACAGGAGAGAAAGCCGGAGCCGCGACGGACGCTTTCGGAAGAGGATGCGACCGTGTTGTCGCGAAAGCTGGCGCACATCAGACGCGGCATGGTGGTTTGCGTTACGCATTATGACAAAACCGCATACAGGACCACGATCGGTATGGTGTCGGATATTGATTTTGCAACCCGCAGTCTGCGCATTGTCAAGACCCTGATCCGCTTCGACGATATTTCGGATGTTTCGGAACACAACAACTGAAAGGAAATGAATATGAAAGCAATTCACACGATTACACTCAACCCTGCGTTTGACCTGCACTATCGGATGGCGCATTTCGAAGCGCAGAAGGAAAACTATGTTGACAGCATCCTCTGCGACGCAGGCGGAAAAGGAATTAACATTTCCCGTGCGTTAAAAGTCAACGGGACAGACAGCACCGCGTTCGTCATTCTCGGTGACGAGAACGGAGCATCGTTTGAAGCACAGCTGAAGCGCGACGGTTTGCACTATGTGCCGACACGCATATCGGGACGCATCCGTGAGAACATTACGCTGCATCCTGCGGACAGCAAGGAAACGCGCATCAGTCTTGACACCTTCCGCGTAACGCCCGAGATTCTGCGGAAACTGGAGAAGTCCGTACTTGACGCCTGCCGCGCGGGGGACCTGCTTGCGTTTGCGGGAAGAAATCCGAAGGGCTTGGAGAAAGCGGATGTCATCGCCTTTCTGCGCCGCCTGATCGCAAACGGCGTGCGCGTGATTGTGGATTCCAATTCTTTTACCCCCGAGGATCTGGCAGAGATTCACCCGTGGCTCATCAAGCCGAACGAGCAGGAGATCGTCTCTTTTCTCGGTACACCCGTTGAGAACGCACGGGATGCGGCACACGCGGCAGGGGAATTGGTAAAGCGCGGCGTGGCGGAGGAGGTTATGATCAGCCTTGGAGGAGACGGCGCGGTCTGGTCGGACGGGCGCGATTCCCTGATTCTGTCCGTGCCGAAGCTGGAGCATCCGGTTTCTACCATCGGCGCAGGAGACAGTACGCTGGCAGGCGTTCTGCACGCAACTGCGCGGGGGCTTGACCGCGAAACGGTTCTTCGCACGGCTGTTTCGTTCGGTACCGCCGCCTGCATGACAGAGGGGACTCTGCCGCCGAAGCCGGAGGATGTTGCAAGCGTATTTGCGAAAACGCAAATTCTATAAGGATTTGAGCAAAAAAGTGCTGTGAATTCGGTTTATTTACAAAAAAGGTGTTTACAAACGGCACGATTTGTAGTAAAATAAAAGGGAATGGACAATAGACGAAGGAGCTTGATTTATGGATATGCAACCGAAATACCGCAGGGTACTGCTCAAACTGTCGGGCGAGGCGTTGGCAGCGGGAGCCGACGGAATTCTGAACTTTGATTTTACCGCACAGGTCGCCGCGCGCAGAACAGCCGTTGTATCGGTTGAGAAGTACGGAACACCAAGTCCGCCGCCGAAGATGACAACCTTTC
>CAKSUH010000068.1 GCA_934500855.1 uncultured Eubacteriales bacterium | reverse complement strand
TCGGTAAAGGTGACGACATCCTCGTCGGTCACGCCGTATTCGTGAAGCGGCTTCTTCGGCAGAATCCGATTGAGCAGATTCTCCAACTCGGTATAAACATCCGGTGTGTCGCATTCCAGCAGGTCGGCGAGGTAGGCGTTCAGGTGCGCAATCTCGCCGTCCGATTTCTTCTCCATGTACTTGTTCAGTACGCCGGTAAAGAGCGCGTAGTTGCTCTCGCCGTGCGGGACATGGTAAGTGCCGCCGAGCGGATAGCTGAGCGCATGGACTGCGGCGCATCCCGCCGTACCGAAGGCAAAGCCCGCCATGTTGGAGGCGATCAGGAAGGTTTCCATCAGTGCGGGAAGTTGTTCCATGCCGTCCTGCGCCAGTTTCCGGTAACCGCCGATGATCATTTCAATTGCCTTATAGCCCATCAGCTTGGTATAAGCGGTTGCCTTGGGGGAGAGGGAGGACTCCACCGCGTGAACCAGTGCGTCGATGGAACTGGTTGCAAAGACCTTCAGCGGCAACTTCTTCAACAGCTCGGGAATCAGCACGGCATAGTCCGCATAGAGCGGCTCGCCCGTCAGTCCCATCTTCACGCCGAGGCGCGTGCGGTTGATGATGGCAATATCGGTTACCTCGCTGCCCGTGCCGCAGGTGGTCGGAATAATCACCAACGGATGTTCCTTTTTCAGTTCGTCTTTGTGCTCGTAGAGCTCATCCACGGGCTTGCCGCCCGAGACCGACAGCACCTTTGCAATGTCGATCACCGTGCCGCCACCGATGGCGATCACTCGGTCGTATTCCTTGCCCGCCGCCGCTTTGATGATGTCGTCGACCATGGTGTCGGTCGGCTCTCCGCCGCCGAAATCTTCCTGATAAATCAGCTGTGCGCCGTAGGGGTTGCCATCGAAATACGGGTCGAAGATATAGCGATTGGTCAGAACCAAATCGTGCTTGCCGAGGTGAAACGCCTCTGCAAAGGACTTCGTATCATCGAATTTGTACAGCTTCGGGCGGAAAATGATCTGTTCCATGGCGAATGCCTCCTCAGTTCCAGATTTCCTCATCGGTCGGGATCTTTGCGTCCTTGTTGTAAAGACCGATCTGAGAAATGTTGATCAGATGCGTGTAGTTCAGGTTCTCGGAAATGCTGTTGTTTCCCCAGGAGCCGCAGCCCAGCGTGGTGGTCGGCGCAAAGCCGTTGTAAAGGCTTCCGCCCGCGCCCGTGGAGGACGACTGATTGACAATCAGGCGGCTGACGGTCAGCTTCTCTCCTGCATACCTGATATGCTCCATATCGTGGCTGTGGAGGGAGGCGGTGTGCCCCTTGCCCTCGTAGTCGAGGTCGGTCTGCGCCATTCTCACGGCATCCTCAAAGGTATCGTATGCCGCCGTAATCATGACCGGGCACATCTTTTCGCGGCAGAGCGGCTCTCCGCGCCCGATGCTTCTTGCCTTGATGAGAATCATCTTGGTGTCGGCAGGAACTTCGACTCCGGCAAGCGCGGCGATGGTCTGCACGCTCTGACCGACAACCCGACGGTTGATCGGACCGTTGTCCGGGAAGATGGCGTCGGCAAACTTCTTGGCTGTGTCGGCGTCCTCAACGTAGAACACATGATTCTGTTTGAAAATATCGATTGCGCGGTCGAAGGATTCCTTCGGCAGCAGAACGCACTGCTCACCCGAGCAGATGATGCCGTTGTCGAAGATTCTGCCGCTGATGATCTTCGGAATGGCTTCTTCCAACTCCACGCCGCGATCCACAATGACCTGCACGTTGCCGGGTCCGACGCCCAGAGCCGGCTTGCCGCTCGAATATGCCGACTTGACCATGCCCGCGCCGCCGGTTGCAACCACAACATCCACGCTCTGCATCAGGGCATTGGTGGCATCGATGGAGGATTTCTCAACGGTCTGAATCAGATCAACCGGCGCGCCGAGCTTTGCAAGTTCCGCACGGAACAGATCCACCACATACTTGTTGATGTTCTGCGTTCTCGGGTGGGGCGCTACGATAATGGCGTTCTGTCCCTTGAGCGCGAACATCGCGTTGCACATCGGGGTCACAACCGGGTTGGTCACGGGGGTCACCGAGCCGACCACGCCTTTTGCTTTGGCAACGCGGATGATGCCGATCTCCTTGTCCTCGCCGATGATGCCGACCGACTTCTTGCCCTTGAGGCTGTTCCAAATGCACTTGGACTTGCCGTGGCACTTGGCAACCTTATCGGCATAAACGCCCATGCCGCTCTCTTCGCAAGCCATTCTTGCCAGTTCTTCGGCGCGGTCATAGACCACCTTGCCAATGGCGCGGACGACCTCATCGGTCTTTTCCTGCGAGAAGGATTCAAACTCCTTCTGCGCGGCTCTTGCCTTTGCTACCATTTCATTGATCATAGTTACAACCTGTTCGTCCATTTTTCCTGCTTCCTTTCAGAATTCTATATTTGATAATTATCGGAGGTACTTATTGAAATCCAGCGCCGCGCGCAGATCGATCGGATTTCCGCGGTGCGCACAGGATTCGGTCGCGTTTTTGAGGTATTCCCTCAGGGCGGGGCGGAATTTGGGATGCGCGCAGTTTTCGATGATACAGCTTGCGCGGTCTACAGTGTCTAACCCGCGCAGATCCGCAACGCCCTGTTCGGTAATCAGCGCGTGAATCTCGTGAATGGTGTGATCCACATGGCTGACATGCGGAACAATACAGGAGAGCGTGCCGTTCTTCGCGGTCGACTTCGTGATGAAGATCGAAAGCCCCGCGTTCTGGCAGTAGTCGCCCGAACCGCCCACACCGTTCATTAGGCGCGAGCCGTCGATGTAAGAGGAATTGGTGTTGCCGTAGAGATCGGCTTCGATCACCGTGTTGACCGCAATGACGCCGAGACGGCGGATGATTTCGGGATGGTTGCTGATCTCCTGCGGGCGCAGGATGATTTTATCGCGGTAGCGCTCGAAATCGCGGAAGAAGCTGTCGCGGCGGTCTGCCGAGATGGTCAGCGATGTGCCCGAAGCAAAGTCGACCTTGCCTGCGTCAATCAGATCAAACATGGAGTTCTGCAACACTTCGGAATAGACCGTCAGGTGCCCGAAATCCGACTGCGCCAATCCTTCCAGCACGGCGTTGGAAACGCTGCCCACGCCTGCCTGAAGCGGCGGGAGCGGGTTGCAGAGGCGGTCTGCCTTGACCTCGCTGTGCAGGAAATCAATCAGGTTTGCCGCCATCTGACGGAATTCGTCATCCACGGGGGAGACGATTCGCCCGTTGTCGGGAATGTTGCTCTCCACCACGGCTACCACCTTTGTGGGGTCTACCTTGATATAGGGCGTTCCGATGCGGTCGCTGACGCGCTCAATCGGAATCGGTTTGGTGTGCGGCGGGCGGGCAGGGGAGTAGACATCGTGAACACCCTCCATGCAGGCGGGGACATAGGTGTTGACCTCGATGATGACCTGTTTGGCGCATTCCGCGTAGATGTTGGAGGTGCCGACCGAGGTTGTGGGGATGATGTTGCCGTTCTCGTCAATGGCGGTTGCTTCGATAATCGCCACATCCACCGGGCGCAGGAACTTGTTCTTGACCCAAACGGGCATCTGCCCGAGTGGCACATCATGGTAGGAGACCTCGCCCGCATTGATCGCGTTCCGCAGATCCTTGTTGGTCTGGTAGGGCATCCGTGCCCGGAAAGCGCCGACCCGCGCCAATTCGCCGTCGAATTCCTCGCCGAGAGACGCGCCGGAATACACGGTCAGGTCAAGTTTTTCGCCCTTCCGCGCCCGGTCGGCAAGGACGCCCGCAACTGCTTTCGGGTAGCCGGCGATGGTAAACCCGCTGACCCCCAGTACCATGCCGGGGCGGATGAAGGTTGCCGCGTCCTCGGCGCTCATCACACGCCCGAGATAGCCGCTGTAGCGGATGCGGCTCAAAAATTCACTGCTGTTCATATGCAGGATCTCCTGTTCTCTGTTGCTTTTGTCCCCATTTGACGGTTACATAGAATAGAATGGAAAGGATTGCCGCAATCGTCCAACCGATCGGCCACGAGAGCCAGATGCCCGTTGTGCCGAGTGCGGTGCGCGAAAGGATTTCCGCCAGCGCCACGCGCAGAACCAGATCGGTAAAGGTTGCGATCATGAATTTCTTCATCATGCCCGCGCCGCGCAGAATGCCGTCCGACACCAGTTTTGCCGCCACCACAAAGTAGAACGGCGAAACGATGCGCAAAAAGAGTACGCCCGTGTCCATTGCCGCGCCCGTTGGACTTTCCAAAAAGATGTATACAAGCCATTTTCCCGCAAATTCATAAAGCAGAACCAACGGGATGCAGAGCGCCCAGACCAACTTCAGCCCCGCGCGGAAGCCCGCCTTGATGCGGTCGTATTTCGCCGCGCCGAGGTTCTGCGCCGTGAAGTTGGAAATACCGTTTCCGAGCGTGGTCAAAGAGGTGATGACCATGTTGTTCAGCTTGACCGAGGCGGAGTAGCCCGCCATGACAGCCGGACCGAATCCGTTGATGACGCTCTGAATCACGATGTTGCCAACCGAGATGAAGCTCTGCTGCAGGATGCTCGGCACCGCAACCACCGCAAAGCTGCCGAACAGTTGCCATGAGAAAATCTGCATTTTTCCTTCCGTCCGGATTTTGCGGAACCGGCGGAATACCACCACCAGCGCCAGCACGCAGCTGATGCCCTGGCAGAGGAAGGTTGCCCATGCGACGCCCGCCACGCCCATATCGAAGGCGGTGACAAAGAGGATGTCCACGCCGATGTTGGAAAGCGACGAGCAGGCAAGGAAGAGGAAGGGCGTTTTGGAGTCGCCCAGCGCTGAGAAAATGCCGGTTGCGACATTATAAAGGAAAACGAAGGGCAGACCGAGGATGTAAATGTCCAGATAAAGCTTGGAATCCGCAAAAACCGCATCGGGGGTTTTAATCAGACGCAACAGCCCGTTGCAGAAGATCATGCCAATCGCCATCAGAACCGCGCAGATAACCGCGCTGGAAATCAGCGATGTGTAAACTGCGGTTTTGAGATCTTTGTACCGCTTTGCGCCGAACAGCTGTGCCGCCAGAACCGAGCAACCGATGTTGCAACCGAACGCGAACGCAATGAAGATCAGCGTAATTTCATAACTGTTTCCAACCGCAGCCAACGCATTGTCGCCGATGAATTTGCCGGCGACAAAGCTGTCGGCAATGTTATAAAGCTGCTGAAAGATGATGCTGCCGAACAGGGGAAGGCAAAACCTGCACAGGACGCTTTCCGGTTTTCCGACCGTCAGATCCTTGTTCATTTGCCGCTGCCCTCCGCTTTCTTTCCGGGGAAGGTAAAGAGAAACACCGAGTAGGAAAGGATGAATCCGAGTGCATCGGGAATAACGAACGCGTTAATCCCGCGCATCCCTGCGGCAATGGTTCCGAACACAAACCCAAGCCCGACGGTTGCGGAGAGCAGCCGCGCGCCGGGAATCCGTTTGCCGCTTTTGCGGATCAGGGTGAAAAGCAGAATCGCCATGCCAATGTCGATGCAGATATCCGTAATCAGTTCCAAAGCAAGTTCCATTTCAAACACCTCACATTTTGTCGGTGACCGCTTTTGCAATCACATCCGCCGTACCATCGATTCCGTAGCGGCTCGAAGAAACCATCAGATCATAGCTTGCAACATCGCCCCACGGCGTGTCGGAATAGAAATCAAAGTATTTTTTGCGCATCTGATCCACCTTTTCCGCTTTGCGCATTGCCGCCTTCGTGCCGATACCGCACCGCTCGGCAATCCGCTCCGCACGATCTTCCATGTCCGCATAAACAAAGACCGAAAGCACATCGTAGCCTGCGCCCCGCAGGATGGAGGACGCGCAACGCCCGATGATGACGCATGGACCTTTTTCCGCAAGCTCGAGAATTGTCTTGCTCTCTGCCTCAAACACGCGCTGCTTTTCGGAGTAGAACATCTCGCCCATCGTTGCGGTGTCCGCAAACGGGTTGCCCGATACCGCGAGCGAAAGCCCGATCGGCTTTTCCTCATCGGCTGCCACGGTCTCCGGGGACATCCCCGTTTCGCGCGCCGCCCGGGAGATCAGAAGCTTGTCGTAGCAAACCACACCGAGCTGCCCTGCCAGCTTCTCGCCGATCTCGCGCCCGCCGCTTCCGTACTGCCTTCCGATGCAGATGATTGTGCTTTTCATTTTTTGTTCCTTCTCTCGATTGAAAAGTTACAGAATCGTACTTGACTTTTCTGTACGCGTATAGTATAATCCAAATGTCGGTATGTGTAAAATCTTTTATTTATATGGCTGTCATGTCAAGAATGAATCGCAGAAGGAGAAAACGGGATGTACATCAGTTATGATTATTACCGGATATTTTATTATGTAGCGAAATACGGGAACATCACGCAGGCGGCAAAGATTCTGCTCAACAACCAACCCAACCTGACCCGCGCCATTAAAACGCTGGAGAGTGAACTGGGGTGTCCGCTGTTCATCCGAAACAACCGCGGCATGAAGCTAACCCCCGAGGGCGAACGGCTGTTTGAGCATATCCGCATCGCATTTGAGAATATCGAGGCGGGGGAGGCGGAAATCATTGAAAGCCGCAATCTGGAAAAGGGGACGGTCTTTGTTGCGGCAAGCGAGGTCGCCCTGCATTGCGTCCTGCTCCCCGTTCTGAAGCAGTACCGCACGCTCTACCCCGGAATCCGACTCAAAATCAGCAACCATTCCACCCCACAGGCGGTGGACGCCATCAAAAACGGCATTGCGGACATTGCCGTTGTGACCACTCCGACTCTGCCGTCTGCCATGACCGAGGAGGTGACCGTGCGGAAATTTCATGAGGTTGCGGTCTGCAGCGCCGCATTTTCGGAACTGTTGGGGGAGAAGGTCGGCTTCGCGGAACTGCTCAGCTACCCCATGATCTCGCTTGGAACGCAGACCAAATCCTTTGAGCTGTATTCGGATTTTTTTGCAGAGGAGGGACTGCACTACCACCCCGAAACCGAAGCGGCAACGGCAGACCAGATTCTGCCGATGGTCAAAGCCGACCTCGGCATCGGATTTATCCCAAGGGAATTTCTTCAGGGCGTGGAGGGCGTTTTCGTCATCGAAACCGAAAAGTCGCTCCCCGAGCGTGAAATACGCATCGTGAAGCGGCATGAACAGACCCTCAGCATTGCGGCAAAGGAACTGGAACGCCTGATTCTGAAACCGCAGGGGACGCAGATGTAAAAGAGAAACAGCTCCGTTCGGCATGATTCGTTCTCATGCGTAAGCAGGAGAAAGCCGCGGGGGCGTGCGTGTCCGCGGCGGGGTCACACCGTCCGACAAAGCCGAGCGGAAGGGCGGTTTTCGGGGTATTTTCGGCAGTTTACGGAAGTCTCTGCGATGTCGTGCCGCGATGTCGGAAACGACCTTGTTGCGGGGGCGGAACGATGTCGGAAAGAAGGGGAAATGAAGGCGGTAAAAGAGAAAATCCGGTTCGCCTTGTGGCTGAAACCGGAGACAATGGAAAAGATACGGACAGCCTCCGCGCAGGACGATTGCGGGAGTCTGTCCGAATTTATTGTTGCCGAAAGCGACCACCGTCACGCGTCCATGCTGTTCAAGCTGTCGGTGGAGATGGCGATGCTGATGAACATCGTTGCGGCAACGCAGGAGATTGACAAACTGACATTGGAGCGTCTGCGCGGGGA
>CAKSUH010000067.1 GCA_934500855.1 uncultured Eubacteriales bacterium | reverse complement strand
CAATCCAGAAGCGTAAAGGAAGTTTCCGCGCGGGCGCTGGAGGATGTTCTCTATAAAGCCGCAGACGGAAAACTCTACAATGCGGACGGCACCGAATACACAGGCTCTGACGCGGCAGACTACACGAATGTTGTGGAGTCCGGCAAGAAGCTTGAAAATGTGGAAGGGACTTTCGATCTGGTCAGCCCCTATACCGAGGCGGAACGAACGGTTCTCTCGGGATTTGCCAACTAAGGAGGAAACGCATATGAAACCCTATGTATCTCCCGCAATTCAGTTGCTGGTACCCGATTCCCTTGACATCCTGACGGGAAGCACGGGCGTGCTGAACGATCACATAATCGACGAGCCGGAGTACTGGAATCTCTGAACTTTCGGTTCTTTGCGGAAGGCGGGCAGAACCCTTGCGGTTTGCCCGCCGTCCGAGAAACTGCAGGGCTTTTTGCGGCTCTTTTTGCTTTTACCAAGGAGGGGTTATGAAAAAACAGGTCCTTCGCATCGGCGAAATTCTGCTGTTGGTTGCCATGCTGTTCCTTTCGGCGTGCGGAAAAACCGAACAGCCTCCCGCCGATACCGATGAAGCCGCCGAGCCGATCCGGCTGAACGGCTACAGTCTCGTGCGCCCGCAGATGACTTCCGATGAGGTCGTTTCCTGCGCATCCGATCTCTATGACGCGCTGGTCGAGCGGGTTGGAGGGGCTCCCGATTTCGGTACCGACTTTCTGAAACCCGGAACCGAATCCGATCCCGCGAAAAAAGAAATTCTGGTGGGACACACCAACCGTCCCGAGACCGCGCAGGTGCTGGAAAGCCTGCAACCGGGTGAATTTGCGGTTGCCGTTGTGGGAAACAAGCTGGTTCTTGCGGGTTATACCGAAGCCTTTACCCCGCAGGCGGTCCGCTGGTTCCTTTCCTCCTGCCTGACCTCGGAGCCGGAGGTTCCCGGCAATCTCCGCCACACGGGGAGCGCAGAAGCGGTTACGCTGGTCAATGCGGGGGTTCCGTGCTACCGCCTGATCCGCGCGCAGTACGCAACCGACGGCGCCATGAGCGGAATGTATCGCATTGCCGATACGCTGGAATCGCTCGGCAGTGCTTCGCTGACCGTTAAGACCGATTCAGGCAGACACGATGCCGAAGCCCCCGAAATTCTTGTGGGTCAGACCAACTACGACGAATTCAACAGCCTGAAGGAATCCTGTGCGCCCGATACCTACGGCATTTACTATGTCGGGCAGAAGATCGTGCTGTTCGGGTGGACCGACGAAGACCTGAAACTGGCGATTGACGCCTTTGAGAAGAACCTGAAATACGCGGTTCACACCGATGCGGATGGAAAGGTGACCGTTTGCTATCCGCGGGAGAATCGGGTTTCCGTCAACGGCGCGGGCTATTACGGTGAGCTTCCGGTCAGCGCGGCGGGCAGATACTATGACGGCGTGTTCAACTGCGGCGACAAAACCGTTCAGCTTTACTGGAAAAATGTGAACGCGGATGTTTTTGAAGCCTACGGAAAGCTGCTGGAGGAGCAGGGCTTTGCGGTTTATCAGACCAACAAGGGGACTTCGGTGTCGGCGGCAACCTACCGCAAGGAAAACACGCAGGTCCATGTCTACTGGCTGAAAAATCTTTCCGAGATGCGGGTGAGTGCGCAGGAGAACGCCAATTTCCCGATTCTTGCCGATGAATACACCAAAATCTGCGATGTCAGCGTGACCCAGCTCGGGCTGAACTACCCGAACGGCGGCGCTTCCGATGGTACGATTGTCGATGACCTTGCGGGCAATGTGGGCGGCATGGGGTATGTCATCCTGCTGGAGGATGGTACCTTTGCGGTTATCGACGGCGGGTATCCGAACGAAAAGGACGCGCTCACGCTCTGGAACACGCTCAACAGCCTTAAGCCCGCAGGGGTGAAGGAAATCGTGATCCGCGCATGGTTCCTCACGCACGGTCACCACGACCATTACGGCGTTCTGCGGGAGTTCATCAACCGTTATTCCGACCGCGTGAAGGTGGAACAGCTGATTACAAACGACCCCTCGGATTTCCTCTATTCCAAGAGCGACCAACGCGAGCGCGGTTTCAATCCGAACAGCATCAAGGGCAAATTCGGCGGGTGCGTCTATCAGAAAGCGCACACGGGGCAGCAGTTCTTCCTGCCGGGCGTGACCTTTACCGTGCTGTTCACACAGGAGGACACAAGCACCTCCTCGCCGTTTGAGAAGTTCAACAGCCTCTCGATGGTGTTTGACGCGGTGACAAACGATACGCGCTTCATCTGGTTCGGCGATGCCGAGCGGGAAGCGGCGCTGCGCATAAAGACGATGTACTATGAGGATCTGAAATGCGATGTCATGCAGGTGGCGCACCACGGGGTCAACGGCGGATCGCTTGACCTTTACACGCTGTGCAATCCCAAAATCGCGTTTTTCCCGGCGTCGGAATCCCTTGTGCGGGGCTACGCAAAGCTGGAGCAGAACCTGTTCATCCAAACGAACTGCGAGCGCATCATTTACGCCTACAACGGAACGCAGACCGTCTCGTTTGCCGAAACGCCCGACTTCGGAAAGCCGGAAGGCGGGCAGGGGGACGGGCATTACAGTAAATTTTACTGATAGAGATTCGGAGCAAAACGAAACCATGAAAAATCTTTGGAATACCATGATCGGGGTAATGGAAGGCAGCGTTGCGGAGCGGCGCGCCGAGGCGGAGGAGGTCCTGTACGATTGCGGCGACGGCGTATGGCTGCGCATTTTTGCGGAGGTCAGCGACGCGGAAGCCGATCAGTTGACCTCGGAGCTTCGCGCCCGCTTTGCGAAGGAAACGGTAAAGGAACGCACGCTTTGCGGCAACCGTTTTCTGGGCGTGACGGTGGGGGACGGCTATCTTTGGGCGATTTACATTCCGTCACGGAAGGAGCTGCGCCTGCTTTACACCGAGCACGGCAGGCTTATCCCCGATCAGCTCGGCGAAAAGCCGTGCTATGCGGGCAGTCAGCGGATCACGCAGATCACGCCGAACGCCGAGGTGGTCAACTTCGGAATGTGCTACATCCTTGCGTTGGGAGAAGGGCATTTTCTGGTCTATGACGGACTCGGCAGCGCGGGCGAGGACGAAGTGAAGCTGTGGGAAACGCTGGAGGCGGACACGCCGAAGGGGCAGAAACCCGTGATTGACGCGTGGATTCTGACCCATCCGCACTATGACCATATTGCGGGCGTGCAGAAGTTTGCCGCGCGTTACGGTGACGCGGTGGAGGTCCGCAACTTTGTGATGAACATGGCAAATCCGCATACCTTCCCCGTGCGCCTGTGGAAAGAGGTGTCCGACTGCTATGCAACATGGCTGCCGGGAATCCGCGCCGCTTATCCGAACGCGCCGTTTTGGAAGGTCCACACGGGGGAGCGCTTCTTTGTGGGACAGGCGGAGGTCGAGGTGCTTCTGACGCAGGAGGAAATTTACCCCGACGAGATGCTGGTCAACGATTCGTCGCTGGTCACGCGGGTGATGCTGAACGGAAAGAAGCTGTTTTTCCCCGCCGATGTGCAGTCGGACGCGCCATGTCTGTTGCTTCACAAGATGTACGGCGCGTATCTCAAGAGCGACTACTACCAGATTGCGCACCACGCATGGGACACCGAGGCACTGCGGTTTTACGGAGATGTGGACCCGCAAACCCTCTTCTGGCCCCTGCGGCGCAAGGACTGGGGCAATCCCGCGTGCAGAATGTGGGGATTTCCCGCAACGGTTGTGATGAAGCGGGAGTTGGACGAGGGCAAACGGCGGTTTCTGATCGCCATGGACGAAAACATCACGGAGCCGCTTTGCTGAACGCGCGGGGACCGTGGGAAAGGAACAGGGCATGACACGGGAGCAGTATCTGAAAAATTCGGAGGTTCCGCAGGGGCGGGTCGATGTGATTCTGGACACCGACGCGTTCAATGAGGTGGACGATCAGTTTGCGATTGCGTATCTGCTGCGGTCGGAAGAGAAGCTGAACACGGTCGGCATCTGCGCGGCGCCGTTTCTGAACGAAAAGAGCAGTTCCGCCGCCGACGGTATGGAGAAAAGCCATGCGGAAATTCTGAAGCTGTTGCGCCTGATGGGGCGGGAGGACCTTGCCCCCATCGTCCGCCGCGGCTCCGAGCGGTTTCTGAAGGACGAAACGGACGCGGTGGATTCGCCTGCGGCACGGTTCATTGCGGAGCGTGCGGCGGGCTATTCGGCGGAGCACCCGCTTTATATCGTTGCCATCGGCGCGATTACGAATGTCGCTTCTGCGGTGCGGATGGCGCCCGAGGTCATGCGGGAGAATACGGTTATCGTATGGCTGGGCGGTCATGCGCTGGAATGGGCGGAACCGAATAACGAGTTCAACCTGCGGCAGGACATCGCCGCCGCGCGGGTGGTGTTCGATTGCGGCGCGCCGACGGTGCTTTTGCCCTGCAAAGGGGTGGTCAGCGCGTTCCGCACCACAGCGCCCGAACTGGACTACTGGCTGAAGGGGAAAAATCCGACGGCGACCTACCTTGCCGAAAACGCCGAGCGCGAGGCAAACGGGTATGCCGCGGGCAAGCCGTGGAGTCGGTGCATCTGGGATGTGACTGCCGTGGCATGGCTTCTCAATGACGGGGAGCGCTTTATGAATGCCCGCACGGTCCCCGCGCCGATTCCCGAGTATGACCACAGATGGGCGCAGGACCCGTTCCGCCGTCCCATCACTTATATTTACAATATCCGCAGAGACGCGCTGTTCGAGGACCTGTTCCGCAGGTTGACGGAGACGGACTGAAGCAAAAAACAGGGGAGAGGAGAAACCTTCGCTCCCCGTTTTCCGCTTTTTGGAAGGAGAAACCGAAATAGCGTTGATATTCTTTGCACGGGAATGTAGAATCGCTGTATTATGTGAAAAAAATCAAAAAAAGCCTTGACAAATGCTGCTTTTTGTGCTAATATAGCATTAACCAAGGTTGGAGAATGACGGAAAGACAGTTTGAGACGCTCCCGATAAGTTAGGACTCCGGTTTTGATTTCTTTTATTGGCGGGTATAACTAAACGGTTATATATGTAGGATAGCCGAACGGTTATGCGGCAAGAGAAAAGAAATCCGACGGAGCGGCGGGAGCAGTCGGGGAGACGATGCCGGTCGCCTGCCCAAAGCGGTCCGTATTCCAATCGGTTGAATAAAAGGAGGTTCTTTTATAATGAAAAAGGTTCTCAGTATGATCATTGTCCTCTCAATGCTTCTTTCCCTCCCGCTCACCTTTGTTTCGGCAGAGGGTGAGACCGCAACGACAACGCCGACGACCCCGGAAAGAGTACCGACGGATATTGTTCTGAGAAACACGGGTGCTCTTTGGAACGGTGATCAGTTCATGCAGTATGATCCTGTCAATACAAGCGGAACTGACACGATGTTCACCTGCGACGGCACTTTCATTACGCCGCGCGCAGGTCTGGTAAGCCCGTATACGAAAGCGGCTCCTACATGGCTGGTTCTTCAGTATCGCGAAGCCATGAAGGGGAACTATGAGCTGTCCTATCAGATGAAGCTGGGCAAAACCAACTCCGGGCAGTTTATCAACTTCTTCTGCTGGCAGGATTACCATGAAGGGACCGGACGCGATTGCCAGCATTACGGAAGAGGCACCGGCTTGGGCGTTCTGACTACCGTGACAAACGGAAAGGTTTCTCTGTTGCTTCGTAAGTTTGACGATACCTCTGCTCCGTTGGCTTCCACGATCACGGGAAATCCCGATGCGCAGGTTCTGAAGGAACTGAACCTTACCCCTGCGGAGGGCGAAACCGCGGAAGAGGGTTACGGTGTTCTGAACTTCACTCTGAAATGGGAAAACATGAAGCTGACGGTGACCATTTCCAACGCAGCCGATGAAACCATGAAGAACGAAGTGTCGTTCGATCTGACCGGGAGCGAAGTTGCGAAAAAGGTTTTGGATTCCATCAAGAATCCTGCCGGATTTGCGATCGATATGAAATATAACGCAAAGGCAGAAGAGCTTCCTTCTTTCGGCAAGTTCAAGCTTACCGATCTGACCGTTGAGAACGCTGCTCCCGTTGAAGTGGTTCTTGATCCGGCTATGCGTAACAACGGAAAGCTGTTCTATCAGTATGATGCTTTGGCATCTGCAGGAAACGACACTGTATTTACCTGCGACGGTGAATGGTTCACTCCGAAGCCCTCTATGACCAATATGTCTACCGGGGCTGCTTCCACCAATGCGGTTCTCCAGTACCGTCATCCGATGACGGGCGACTATGATCTGTCCTATCAGCTGAAGCTGGGCGCGGACAAGACCGAAGAGATCTATACTTACTTCTATTGGCAGGATTATGTGGAAAGCGGAAGAGCATACCAGTCTTCTCAACGCGGAACCGGTCTTGCGCTGCGGATGCAGGTGCTGAATGACGGAACGGCTGTTCTGAAGTTGATCGGCTATGATGCAAATGGGACAGTTGGTCAACTGGCGAACTCCGCTGTAACCCCGATTCTTGATGTTGCTGCTGAATCCGTGACCCTGAACATGAAGTTGGAGTGGAAGAAGCCCGTATTGAAGGTTACCGTAACCAATGCGGCGGACGCTTCCAAAGTGATTTCCTGGACAGTTGATGTTACTCCTACACAAGCCAAGAACAATAAGGGTGTGCTTATTGTTACGGGCGAGCAGGCAATGAGCTTTGTCAAGGAGCCTGCAGGATTCGGACTTCTGATGCAGGCAAAGGCGGATGCAAAGAACTGCGCTTCCGTCGGTCACTTCTCCTACATTGACTACGGCGCTCCTTATGTTGACCCCGATTACACCTACCCGATGCTGAACAAAGATAATTACTCTATTGTAACCGAAGGCGACGCTTTCGTGCGCGGTGAGGACGGTTGGTTTACCCGCGACAACACGAAGACGGCAACCGTGAACGCGGTTATCGCTTCCAAGAAGGAAACCTCCTACAACTACGAGATGTCCTTCAAGATGAAGCTGAACGCAGACAACACCGGACGCGTTGGTCTGTGGAATGTCTGGGACGGCAAGTACAGCGATTCCAACTTCGGCTATATGTTCAACCTGACTGCAAAGAAGGAGAAAGACGGCAAGAGCCTGATCGAATACCGTCTTGCCCGTTACGCAGGCAGCTATTCTCTCGCAAACAACCTTGTGACCGAAGAGACCGTGAAGAACACCGAGAATATCAGACTCCTTGAAGGACAGCCCGCAAATGCGGAACTGCTGATCAAGGTAACCGTTCAGGACAGAACCCTGAAGATCGATACCTGCCTTGCAAACGATCCCACCAAGAAGGTTGACACCGTTGTGTACGATTTCTCCGCTAAAACGGAGCGCTCGGTTTACAAGTCGGTTAACCGTACTCTCGGCTTTGCCATCATGGATATGGCGGCGCAGGAAAAGTATGCTTCCGCTTCCTACGGCGACATTACTTACAAGTCTCTGCCCGGTGAAGAGCCTGCAGAGGAGCCGGATACCAACGACTACGGCGCAATCCTCGGCAAGAACGACTTCAAGTGGAACGGCAAGATTGATGTGACCGCCGATAACTTCCTCTTCTACAACTACAACGGGCAGCCTCAGTATGAGCTGTTCCAGATTGAGAACGGCTGGCTGACCCGCAAGAACGAGGGCAATCTGACCAACAACGAGGACGCCTCTGTCAGAGTCAACGCTTATGCCAACGCGCAGTAC